>JBCDFX010000061.1:0-13400 GCA_039177155.1 Cyanobacteria bacterium P01_H01_bin.119 | reverse complement strand
TAGTTAGGCTGCCGGCGTCAAAGCCGACTCTAAAAAGCATCAAGACAGCACCCACTGCACCAGAGCACGTACACCATAGCCCGTACCGCCTGGGCTGTTGTAGCCGCTCTCTTTTTCAGTCCAAACTGGGCCAGCGACATCCCAGTGCATCCAGGGCGTATCTTTGACAAACTGCTGAAGAAACAGCGCTGCTGTTATCGATCCCCCGGCTCGCGGGCCGGTGTTTTTCATATCGGCAACGACTGACTTTAGCCCGTCAAAGTATTTTTCTTCCATAGGCATTTTCCAGAGTTTTTCCCCAGCTAGCTTGGCAGCGGCAGAAAACTGAGCAGCCAAATCATCGTCGGGGCTAAATAATGCTCCAATGTCGTCGCCTAAGGCAACGATGCAGGCTCCGGTTAGGGTGGCTAAGTCGATCATGGCATCGACCCCCAGTTTGTCGGCAAATACCAGGGCATCGGCTAGGGTTAGGCGACCTTCGGCATCTGTATTGTTAACTTCAATGGTTTTGCCGTTGGAGGCGGTCAAAATATCGCCAGGATGCATGGCGTGACCGCTAATCATATTTTCGGTAGCGGCGCTAATAAAGTGAACTTCTACGTCGGGTTTAAGCTGAGCGATCGCTTTTGCGGCTCCAAAGGTGGCGGCGGCTCCGCCCATGTCGATTTTCATCATTTCAATACCGCTGCCGGCCCCCTTGATATTTAGACCGCCAGAGTCAAAGGTTAACCCTTTGCCGATGATGGCAAGCTTGCGGCGAGGGGCTTCGGCGGGGCGATAGGTTAGATGAATAAACTTGGGGGGCAGATCGGAGGCTTGGGCAACCCCCAAAAAGGCACCCATGCCATGCTGTTCACACTCTTCTTTTTCTAGAATTTCTAGGGTTAGGCCATAGGTGCTGGCAAGTTCGGTGGCCATCTCAGCCATGGTTAAGGGCGTCACCACATTGGCGGGGGCCGAAACCAGCTCCCGCGCCAAAATAACCCCGTCACAAATTTTCTGAGCCACTTCAGCCGCGCGCTCTTGACCCGCCGCCTCCAGCAGCGTGATAGAGGCAACTGCTGGGCTAGGCTTGTCGTCTTCGGTCTTAGATTTGAATCGCTTATCTTCATGGAGGGCCAGGATGGCGCCCTCTGCGATCGCCTGCACTGAGGCATTCACCTTCCCTTCCCAGGCTGGAAAGCTCAGTCCTAAGCCTTTGCACTTTTCTTTCTTGCCCAAGCGAGCAGCCACGGCGCCTCCCCGGCGGAGACCTTCCAGGGTCAAAGACTTGCTGTCACCCAAACCCACCAGCCCTAGTTTCCGGATGGGGGTGCTGCTACCAACTCGAATAGTGGCGCTGCTGCCAACTTTGGCTTTGAAATCGACCTCATCAATCAGCTCCTGCAGCAGACCGGAGAGCTTTGCGTTAAGTTCGGCCAGGGTGCCACTCAGCGGCAGAGCATCTTCAGTGAGTCCCAATATCAGACAGTCTCCTGTCCAATTCAAATAGGTGGTATCTGTAACGTTTACATTCATGCCCTAGCCTACGATTACATCAATTTGCATCACTGACTTAATTTTGTGCATAGTAGGGGCGGTTGTGCAATTTATCCGGCTGAAGATGGTTTTTTAGCCAGACGATGGCTGATCACACGGCTGGTAAGTTTTGTTAACTATTTTCCTTACTGGAGGCCAAAACTGACGATATGGATGACGCTCTGGTTGAACCCCTGCTGCAGGCCCTTCAGCAAGGCGATGAAACTGTTCGCGCAGAGGCAACCGAAACCCTATGGCAGATGTGGTTTCAGCAAAAAGGGATTTATGGGGCTCGACTGCTGATGCAGAGCCAAGAATTGCTGCACCAAGGGCAGCTGGAAGACGCTGAAAAGCTGCTGTCCGCCATTATTCAAGACCAGCCTGATTTTGCCGAAGCTTGGAACCGCCGGGCCGTACTTTACTACAGTCAGCAAGAATTTTGGAAGGCGATCGCCGACTGTCAGGCCACCGTTGAGCGAATCCCTTACCACTTTGGGGCGCTGCACGGATTAGGGCTGTGCCATTTAGCCCTGGGAAACTACACTGCTGCGATTGAAGCCTTTCAAAAAGCACTGCAGGTGCAGCCCCACGCGCTGATCAACCAGCGGCTGGTTTTAGAGTGTATGGCTAAACTGAGCTAAAGCAACACTTCAATCTTTAACTCATGGCAGTCTCTATTCAAGAGAGCACGGTATCTTACCCGTTCTGTGGCACCCTTTAAATGGAACAACTGAGCCGCAGCCACGCTAATACTGGTTTATGCAAACTCTACCCAATCCCCCGGCTTCCGAAGCCCTAATCTCTGATACTCCTGCATCCGCGTTTGATACCACCATTCATCGGCGTAAAACTCGCCCGGTGCGAGTGGGCAGTGTCACTATCGGCGGCAATTATCCGGTTGTCGTACAGTCCATGATTAATGAAGACACCCTGGATATTGACGGCTCGGTAGCTGCAATCCGCCGCTTACATGAAATCGGTTGTGAAATTGTCCGAGTGACCGTACCTAGCATGGGCCATGCCAAAGCCCTAGTCGCCATCAAGAAAAAATTGCAGGCAACCTACCAAGCGGTGCCCTTGGTCGCTGATGTCCACCACAACGGCATGAAAATTGCTTTAGAAGTTGCCAAACACGTCGATAAAGTCCGCATTAATCCTGGGCTATATGTGTTTGAAAAGCCGAAAGCCGACCGAGATGGATATACCCAAACTGAGTTTGAGGACATTGGTGCCAAGATTCGTAAAACCCTAGAGCCCCTTGTGATTTCACTGCGAGATCAGGGTAAAGCCATGCGGATTGGCGTAAACCACGGTTCCCTAGCCGAGCGGATGCTATTTACCTATGGCGACACCCCTGAGGGCATGGTGGAGTCGGCCTTAGAGTTTATTCGTATCTGCGAATCCTTGAACTTTTACAACCTTGTTGTCTCTCTTAAAGCTTCTCGCGTTCCGGTGATGCTGGCGGCCTATCGTCTGATGGTTAAGCGGATGAATGACGAGGGCATGGAATACCCGCTGCATTTAGGCGTAACGGAAGCCGGTGACGGAGAGTATGGCCGCATCAAGTCTACTGCGGGCATTGCCACCCTGCTAGCTGAGGGCATTGGCGATACAATCCGCGTTTCGCTGACCGAAAAGCCTGAGAAAGAAATTCCGGTCTGCTATAGCATTTTGCAGGCTCTGGGATTGCGTAAAACCATGGTGGAATATGTTGCCTGCCCCTCCTGTGGCCGCACCCTGTTTAACCTGGAAGATGTTTTGCATAAGGTGAGGGACGCCACGAGTCATTTAACCGGTTTGGATATTGCGGTAATGGGCTGCATCGTCAATGGGCCTGGGGAGATGGCTGACGCTGACTATGGCTATGTGGGTAAAGGGCCAAAAACCATTGCCCTATATCGAGGGCGCGAGGAGATTAAACGCGTTCCAGAGGCAAGCGGTGTGCAAGAGTTAATTAATCTGATTAAGGCAGATGGCCGCTGGGTTGAGCCAGATTAACCCAAATACCGCATCGGTGATCTTGAAGCTGAGTTTCAAGCCTGTCTTGAGCGACAGGGCGTTACTCCAGCGGTTCAACATTAAGTCGTTGGGGCCAACGACTTAACGCTAAGAGCGATCGCAAATCTAGGGGCTGTCATCATTTAGCGGTCAAGTCTTTATGCATAAGGTGTTTCAGCCCTTAGTTTGTTGTGCGGGGCGGGCGCGGTAAAGCTTACAGCGGAAACATTCTGGTTTTAATTGATGACGCGCCATAGGCGTGCTGTAAATCTAAATGTACCGTTACAGCATGATTTCCGGTTGGCTGGCATGAAATCTGAAGGAATGTCTAAAGGATGCAATCTTTGGCCATTCTTTTGGTGTAATGATTTGCCATCAGCCTCAGTTGATTGTGCTAGATTGGGCGTAATTTACAGCATTGCAAAATTCTTCCATGCAGATTATGAAACGTGGTCTTGTGCTGGGCGCTACAGCCCTTGCGGTTGCAGCAGTTGCCGTTACTGGGGCCGGTGTACATTTGTCCCAGAGTAAAGCATTTTTCCAGGACAGCCCTAAGGAGCTGGTTGACGAAGTTTGGCAGCTAATCGACCGCAATTATGTCGATGGCACCTTCAACCAAGTCGATTGGCAGGCCATCCGCACGGATTATTTGGAGCGAGAATACAGCGATCGCGAAGATGCCTACGATGCAATCCGCGAAATGCTGGAGCAGCTCGAAGATCCCTACACTCGTTTTATGGATCCTGAAGAGTTTCGCAATATGCAAATTGACACCTCAGGGGAACTGACGGGTGTTGGCATTCAGATTTCTCAGGAAGAAGAAACAAACGACATTGTTGTTGTTTCTCCTATCGAAGATACTCCTGCGTTTGAGGCTGGGGTCCGCGCTCAGGATCGCATCTTATCTATCGATGGCGAGAGCACCGAAGGCATGGATCTTAATGATGTGGTTAACCGCATCCGAGGGCCAGTGGGCACGGAAGTCACCCTCACTCTTCAGCGAGAAGATGAAACCTTAGATCTGGTGATTTCCCGCGCTCGCATTGAAATTCACCCCGTGCGCTACAGCTATCAGGAAGGTTCAACCGGCGGCATTGGCTATATCCGACTGACTCAGTTCAGCGCTAACGCATCGGTAGAAATGAAGGAAGCTATTGAAGACTTAGAAGCCCGCAGCGTTACCGGCTATATTCTAGATCTGCGCGGCAACCCCGGCGGCCTGCTTTACTCCAGCATTGACATCGCCCGCATGTGGCTTGACGAAGGCGGCATTGTTTCTACCGTCGACCGGCAGGGTATTGTAGATGAAGAATCAGCCAACAACCGGGCCCTTACGGATAAACCCATGGTGATTCTGGTAGATGGCGGCTCGGCTAGCGCAAGTGAAATTCTCTCAGGCGCTCTGCAAGATAACGATCGCGCTCTGCTGGTAGGAACTCAAACCTTCGGCAAGGGGCTGGTTCAATCTGTCAGAAGCCTCGGTGATGGATCTGGCCTTGCGGTGACCGTTGCAAAATATCTGACCCCGAGCGGTCGCGATATTAATACTCTGGGCATCTCTCCTGATATTGAGGTTGAGCTAACCGAGGAGGAGCAAGAAGCTTTCGCCGAGAATCGAGACCGGATTGGCACCGCTGAGGATCCTCAGTATGCTGAAGCATTAGAGTTGCTGAATCAGCGGATTCAGGCAGGCCTCAATTCTGCCAATGCGGATGCAGCTGATGATTTATGAAGGGCTTGGAACCAGCTTCGTGAGACATTTGAGCAGCTTGCTCTGGTTTACACCGAGCAGTCTGCCCTCTAAGTCGTTATAAATGGAGGGTTCCGAGTAATTTCGATCACACTCTCTTAGCGACTTGGATTACAGAAGAATCACCGCAATATCACTGAGGCAGCCATTGCCCCATCACTGAGGGAAAAGGGCTAAGGGCGCACAATAAGGATATTGAGCAGTGAGCCCCTGAATTCCAATGTCGCCACAAATTTGCCTCCTCCCCCAAGCCATATCTGAACTGTTTGTTCAAATCACCAAAAGCGGAGAAATTACTCTGGCCGATCGCTACGGCCTTTTTGCAGCCACCTTCAGCCAGACGCTAACAGAAGATGAGCGCCGGGCGCTTAATCGGCTGCTGCGGGCCGCAAGTCTGGGGCGCCTAAAGGTGGTTGATAAACTATCTGCGATCGCTTAGACGTCGTCTGCAGTATTAGCGCTAAGGGCTGTCATCTAACCCTCACTCTTTCAACATGTGTAGTTCTGGGGCAGAGACCTGGTAGAAGCTGAGAGCTAGGATAAGACGGCGGCTGGGGCTTCGTTGTTAGAGTGTGCCTGGGGAAATTTCGCTTTCCCCAGACCCCATCGACCAGGACAAACCGCTGTCCTGGACCTGGCGGAAAAAATGGTCTGTGGGTGAGAGCTTAGTGGTGCAGAAAACTGTTGAGGAGTTGGTAGATAGTCTCACGTTGAGAATACAGTCACCTTCTCAAACTCGAAGCGACAGTCGAGTTGCGTCTGCTTCCGCCGCGAGGCACAAGCATTGGGGGGACTTTTCCCTGGTAATGCTGTCAGCAGAGGGAGCGCCATCCGTTCATAGCAGCGACGAGCGATGTCTCTTAGACCCAGTTGCAGAAAACTCAATCCGCGTTGACTGTGCCAGTCCAACTGAGAGCGCTGGTTGGCTTGAACGAGCAACATCCCGACGATAAGGGCAATCAGGATAGCACTATCGAGCAGCATGAACAGACAGGTGAGCGCTTGAGCATCGCGTAAGCCTGAGGCTAGAACGTGAAACGCGGCTGACTTGTAATCCTTAAAGTGCGGTTCAATGCCGCCAAAGCGCTGTCCATAGAGGGCAAAGGTCTGCAAAGACGGCGGTTGACTCGAGAGCACGGCCCAAGGTTCGCCTGCCAGAGGGAGATGAGCCGTTGCCAAGTGGCATTGCACGTCTCCCAGAACCGTGACCTGGTGAAAGAGTTTCGCCTGAGAGGGGGAAGGCAGCAACTCTTCGACATGGCGTTTCTGACCGCTCAACAACGTCACGTTCAAGTCGGTCTTTGCCCGAATGGCCCAATTCCACTGCCATTGTTGCAAGCAACGGCAGAGTTCGCCATGTTCAAAGCCCCGGTCGGCCAATAACGTCACTACACACTGCGGCGGCAAGACAGCTTTAGCCTCGGCCAGGACGCGACGATAGGTGTCAAAGCTCACCGTTGCACTACCGTGCTTTATGACCTGCTGCGCCAAGGTGAATGAACGCCCACCCCAGACCAGGCACACCTCAATCAGACAGAATTGGTTCCAGAGCATACTGGTGTCGAGAGTCAGGGTGACGGCAGTCCCTTGAAAGGCTTGCAGGGCTTGACGTAGTAACGGCCTATAGAACCGCTCCGCTGTGATCTCCGTATTCCGCACGAAGTAACTGAGACGTTCCATATGAGAGCGGGCTTGGCAGCCCCGATGCCCCAGATAAACGATCTACTTGCTGAAGCAAGCGCTTCCAGAGAGTAAAATCGCGGCGACGGCTTCGGCAAATCCTTGCAAGTGGCGCTCGTCTTTCGGCTGCACCCATTGACGCAGTTGAGTCATCAGTTGACGATAAAGCAGAGGTGTTTCCATCTGAGTGGCGCTAAGTTGGGGAACTTTAGCTTCTCATGAAGCACCTCTTTCAAGATTCTCTGTCTTATTTTGAGAATCTCTGTATGACAATACTTTCAGGACTTTTCTGCATCACTAAGGGGTGAGAGTGGCCCCAAACCCAGTCGCTAAAGGAATGGTGTTTTTGGCTTAGTGGTTGAATGGCAGTCAAAAGGATGATTTGATGAGGCTAAGAGTCAGATTGCTGCTGTGTCAATGACTCCAGCAACACTGAATGCGGTAAGGGCTACATATTAAGCTAACGCGCGTTATCGTCGATTTCTAAGAACCTCTGGACGGTTTTGAACCAACTTATGGCATATCCTAAGATGCTTTAGAATCTTCTGCTTTTCGGGCCGCTGTCTTACGGGTGCTGGTTTTACGCGTGGTGGTCTTTTTCGCTGTCGTTTTAGACTTTGCGCTGCTCGACTTTTTCGCGCTGCTCGACTTAGCGGTTTTGGCTCGACTGGCCTTAGTTTTGCTGCCGGTTGCCTTAGCGCTAGCGGCAGATTTGGTTGATTTAGTTGATTTCCGGCGAGTTTTCTTTGTGGACTCTTTGGCCTCTAGCAATTGCAAAGCTAGCTCTAGGGTCATCTCCTCTGCGGTTTTACCCTCTGGCAGCGATGCGTTGACCTTGCCGTGTTTGACGTAGAGCCCATAGGGACCGTTATACACATTAATCGGCTCATCATCCTCGGGATGCTTGCCTAGCTCCTTTAGAGGCTGCGCTGCTTTGCGGCGTCCACGGGTGCCTTTGGGTTCGGCCAGCAGCTGTAGGGCGCGATCTAGGGAGACGCTCAGTACGTCATCGTTTCCCTTGAGAGAGCGGTAGTCTTTGCCCTCTTTGCCCTGATCGTGAACGATATATGGGCCAAAACGCCCCAGGCTAGCTTTGATTTTGGCTCCCGTTTCCGGGTGGGTGCCCAACAGCCGTGGCAGCGACAGTAGACCCACGGCCATCTCTAAGGTGACATCTGTTAACGCCACACCCTTGGGTAGGGATGTGCGCTTGGGTTTGGGCTGCTCTTCGGTGATATCGCCGAGCTGCACATAAGGACCGTAGGCGCCAACCAGTAGATAAATGGGCTCGCCGGTTTCGGGATGAAGACCCACTTTGTCTGGACCTTCGGTTTTCTGCTTGAGGAGCAGTTCAACTTGGGCCGGATCGAGATCTGCCGGGTTGATATCTTGAGGGATGGACGCCTTAACGGTGCCCTCTTCTTGCTCAACTTCAAGATAGGGGCCATAGCGACCAATGCGGACTTTTGCCTCTAAGTCCTCTAGGTCAACGGTTCGAGCCTCTGCCGGATCAATTTGATCTTGGCGCTGGTCAACCTGGCCCGCTAAACCCTCATCTCCGGAATAAAACGTTTTTAGATAGGGCAGCCAGGCTGCTTCTCCAGTTGAAATATCGTCTAGGGTTTGCTCCATGCGAGCGGTAAAGCCCAGGTCGACTAAATCGGGGAAATGCTTCTCTAGCAGTTCGGTTACGGCAAATGCGGTAAACGTGGGGATAAGGCTGTTGCTGCTCAAATTGGCATAGCCGCGATCGATAATCGTGCCAATGACGCTGGCATAGGTGCTGGGGCGACCAATGCCCTCACTCTCTAAGGTTTTAACCAGTGACGCTTCGGTAAAACGGGCTGGGGGCTGGGTTTCGTGGCCGATAGCGTCTAGGGCGCGGCACTCGGGGCGATCGCCGCTCTTAAGATTGGGCAGCGCCACTTCTTGATCTTCAATAGCGGCATCAGGATCGTCGGAGCCTTCTACATACGCCCTGAAAAAGCCGGGGAAGTCGATTCGCTTGCCGGTGGATTTAAACCTGGCATCTTCAACTTCGATATGAACGGTAATGTGGGTCTGCCGCGCTTCGGCCATCTGGGTCGCAACGGTGCGCTTCCAAATCAGATCGTACAAATTTAACTCTCGCCCTGACAGCCCGGTTTCTTGGGGTGTCCGAAAGATACCGCCAGCGGGACGGATCGCTTCGTGGGCTTCTTGCGCCCCTTTGGACTTAGTGGCGTATTGACGGGGCTTGGGGCTGAGGTATGGCTTGCCATATTTGGCTTCCACACAGCTGCGGGCAGCGGCAACAGCCTGTTCCGACAGATGCACCGAGTCTGTTCGCATATAGGTGATGTAGCCCTGCTCATAGAGGTTTTGGGCCACACGCATGGTTTCTCGAGCAGATAGGCGCAGCTTGCGATTGGCTTCCTGCTGGAGGGTAGAGGTAGTAAAGGGCGGCGATGGCTTCCGGGTGGCGGGCCGCTCTTCTAAGTTGGTAACCGTCCAGGGGCTTTCGGCTAAGCGCTGTTGGAGGGCGCGGGCTTCGGGCTCTCCCAGCAGCAGCACGTCTCGGCCCGCTGCGATGCGCCCGGTAGACTCATCGAAATCGCTGCCTGTAGCCAGCCGTTTACCGCCCAGGGCGACTAGCTTGGCTTCAAAATCGTTTTTCTGGTGATTGAGGGTGGCTTTGAGATCCCAGTAAGAACCTTTTCTAAAGGCTCGCCGCTCCCGCTCTCGGTTAACCAACAGGCGCACGGCAACGGACTGAACTCGGCCAGCGGAGAGGCCAAAGGCAATCTTTTTCCACAGCAGGGGTGACAGAGTGTAGCCCACTAGGCGATCTAAGATGCGGCGAGTTTCCTGGGCTCGCACCAGCTGATCGTCAATATTGCGGCAGTTGCGGATGGCGGCCTGAATCGCCTCTTCAGTAATCTCGTGGAACACCATGCGTTTGATCGGCACTTTGGGCTTAAGGACCTGAAGCAGGTGCCAACTGATACTTTCTCCCTCTCGGTCTTCGTCAGTGGCAAGTACCAGTTCATCAGCGCCTTTAAGGGCGTCTTTTAGACCTTTGACGACTTTCTTTTTGTCCTTTGGAACCACGTAGAGGGGTTCAAAGTCAGCTTCAGTATTGACCCCAAGCTGAGCCCATTTTTCGCTTTTGACCGCTGCAGGAATTTCGCTGGCGGATTTGGGCAGGTCGCGGACATGGCCCATAGATGCCTCGACGCGATAGCCACGGGGCAAAAAGTTGCGAATGGTTTTGGCTTTGGTGGGTGACTCAACGATGACCAGGGTGGACATAAGGCGATGGAAGTTACGGGCAGTTACTCAAAACTAGTTCAGATTTTAGTCATTGGCCAATGTAAAGATGGCTAGACTCTGATCGTCTCCTTTATATATCGATATCTCGAAGGCTGGGGCTTCGTCTATAGTGCTGGCCCAGTTGCTGACGGCACCCAGAATTACTGGGATACTGATTATAGAAGCGCTTGGACCCGCAGCCTCGCCCTAATCGACCCTTCGACTGCTATATATCGATTTGTTGAGCGCGCGATCGCGCTTGGACATACATTAGCGTGTGAGGCAGCGGTTGAACCGATTAGTTATCCGGTAATTTGCTGCGGGTACTTGAGGCTGTGCCTGTTGCCGAAGGCTAAAAAATCTTGCCTGGAGAGAGAATTTCGCCAAATTCGAGGCGCCTAAAATCCAGGTTAGGCAAGAATACACGGTAAAATCCGGAACGAGCCGCTGTGAGAAGAAATTGAAACCCGGCTGCGGGGTCAACCGCGCGTTAAGATTTCTTTAGCGCTTTGATGCTGTTGTGGTTCTATCATCCGCATCGCTACTTTCCTCTGGAAACGTTCCTACCGGAAACCTATGGATTTTACAAATCTTGCTTCCCAGCTTAATACCGGCGCGATTTTGCCGGAAATAATCGTTATTGGCACCATCCTCTTTATTTTGGTTGGGGACTTAATCGTTGGGCGGAGTTCGGCCAACTGGACGCCCTACGCCGCGATCGCAGGCTGTCTCGGTGCGGCAGTGGCCTTGGTGTTTCAGTGGAATGCGGCGACGCCACAGGCGTTTCTGGGCACGTTTAACGGGGACGATTTGAGCGTGGTGTTTCGCGGCATTGTAGCCCTAGCGGCGGCGGTGACGGTGCCTATGGCCATTCGCTACGTGGAGCAGTCGGGAACGTCTCTGGCTGAGTTTTTGGTAATTTTGCTCACGGCGGCCCTGGGCGGTATGTTCCTGACGGGAGCCGATGAGCTGGTGATGATTTTTGTGTCGCTGGAAACGCTCAGTATCTCGTCCTATCTGCTAACGGGATATATGAAGCGCGACCCGCGCTCCAATGAGGCCGCGCTGAAGTATCTGCTGATTGGGGCGGCTAGCTCGGCTATTTTTCTCTACGGCATTTCTTTGCTCTACGGCCTATCTGGCGGCGAAACCCAGCTATCGGCGATCGCCTCCAGCATTCTGGCAGAGGGAGGTGATGCCCCGATTGGCTTGGTGGTTGCCCTGGTGTTTGTGATTGCCGGAATTGCCTTTAAGATTGCGGCGGTGCCGTTTCACCAATGGACGCCTGATGTGTACGAAGGCTCGCCAACGCCTGTGGTGGCATTTTTATCGGTCGGCTCTAAAGCAGCCGGCTTTGCCCTGGCCATTCGGCTGCTGGTGACGGCATTTCCCCTGGTGTCGGAGCAGTGGCACTTTGTGTTTACGGCCTTGGCGATTCTCAGTATGGTGTTGGGCAATGTGGTGGCGCTGGCCCAAACCAGCATGAAACGCATGTTGGCCTACTCGTCTATTGGTCAGGCTGGATTTGTGATGATTGGCCTGATTGTTGGCACAGATGCAGGCTATGCCAGCATGGTGTTTTACCTGCTGATTTATTTATTTATGAATTTGGGCGGCTTTACCTGCGTCATTCTGTTTACCCTGCGGACGGGCACCGACCAAATCAGCGAATACAGCGGTCTCTATCAAAAAGATCCGCTGCTGACCCTGGGGCTGACGGTGTGTCTGCTCTCCCTGGGGGGCATCCCGCCCCTGGCCGGCTTTTTTGGCAAGCTGTATATATTCTGGGCAGGCTGGCAGGCTGAGGCTTATGGACTGGTGCTAGTGGGCCTATTTACCAGCGTTATTTCTATTTACTACTACATCCGCGTGGTGAAGATGATGGTGGTTAAAGAGCCCCAGGAAATGTCCGATGCAATAAAAAACTATCCTGAGATCCGCTGGAATCTGCCGGGAATGCGTCCTCTCCAGGTGAGTTTGGTGCTGGCGGTGGTGGCGACTTCTCTGGCGGGAATTCTCTCTAATCCGCTGTTCACCCTGGCAAACGACTCGATTTTGCAGACGCCTTTGCTGCAGCCAACGGTGGGAACAGCAGCGGTTAGCACAGTGATAGAGCGCGATGCGATCGCGGTGGATTAGCCATGCCCCTTAGCTCAACGTGGGACTGATTATTGCGGGAGAGCGCAGCGGCGTTGGCAAAACCACAGTTACCCTGGCGCTGCTGGCGGCGATCGCTCAGCAAAATCAGTTAGTTCAGTCTTTTAAGGTCGGCCCGGACTATATCGATCCGATGTTTCACCAGGCGGTGACCCATCGGGCCAGCCATAACCTAGATCCGGTGCTAACCAGCGAAACCTATGTAAGACAGTGCTACGAGCGCCAGGCTCAGACGGCTGAGTGCTGCCTGATTGAAGGAGTAATGGGGCTGTTTGACGGTGCGGCGGGTGCGGCGGGCTGCGATGCCCCCGGCAGCACGGCCCATATTGCGCGAATTTTGGGTTTGCCTGTGGCGCTGGTAATTGACTGTAGCCGGCTGTCCAACTCAGTGGCAGCGATCGCCCACGGCTTTAGTACCTTTGATCCGCGCCTTCGGTTGGCCGGGGTAATTCTCAACCGAGTGGGCAGCGATCGCCATCTCGATTTGCTAAAAGCGTCGCTGTTGAGCCTTGATCTACCTATTTTAGGGGTGCTGCGACGGCAAGACAGTATTACGCTGCCCGATCGCCATCTGGGGCTGGTGCCCGCTGAAGAGGTGGGAAATTTTCGGGCGATTGTGGCCGAGCTGGGGGCGTTGGGTCGTCGCTGTTTTGATTGGCAGCAGTTGATGCCCCTTTTAAAAGCTCAACTAAAGGCTCAACCGGAGCGAAAAAGGGTTACTGAAACAAGCGATTTCACAACCCGTATTCACCCAACAGCGCGACCTGCCATTGCGATTGCCCGTGATTCGGCCTTTAACTTTTACTACCCGGACAATTTGGATCAACTGGCGGCTCTGGGGGCAGAACTGGTTGCCTGGAGCCCGATGGCGGATGCGGCCCTACCAGCGGGGTGCCAGGGGCTGTATCTGGGCGGCGGCTTTCCCGAAGTATTTGCCGCTGAGCTATCGCAAAGTAAACGAGCGCGTCAATCTATTCGGCAGGCGATCGCTGCCGGAGTGCCAACC
>JBCDFX010000060.1:0-13451 GCA_039177155.1 Cyanobacteria bacterium P01_H01_bin.119 | reverse complement strand
GATGACGCTTAAACTAGCAATGATTAGGCGCGGTTTATCTGTTTTTCTGAAGCCACCAGGCTAGTCGAGTTTCAGGGCTGTATTTTGCAAATCTGGGCTTGCCTTCTGCTCTTTCAATCGCCAAAGTTTTAAGATCGAAAACCACAGACCAAAGGGTGCCAAACTGCTCTGACTTTAAGTCTAGAAAGACCGGAGCTTCAGACAAAATATGCTTTGCTGTATCAATATCCATCTGGAAAGTCGTCTCAAGACAGCTAGATAAGCATTGGTAGCGTTCTTCGGATTGGCACCAGCTTAGTCCGCCCCGGTCAAAAGATTTCATTTCGGGAGTTTGAAATTGATTAGTAATGCACAGAAAAGTCTGATTTTCTACGGGATACCTAACCTCGCAGCCTTGGGGAGCCGATTCGATAACCGTCATATTTCCTGCGGCATCGGCAACTAAGAAATTATTTGCAGAGGCGGCTTTAGCCGATTGAATCACGGCGATCGCTTCTGCAACAGTGCTACAGGTTTCTAATACTTTTCTAATAATGAGATGAAACGTGATTCCAGGTTGAATTTTTGTGCCATTGACAAAGGACATCGCGATCGCTAATCCTTTCTCATTGATTCCATCACATCGACCAATAAAAACGTCAGACTGGCTGATATAAGCAAATTTATCGCGAGGAGCAATCAGACTACTTTCTGTTGTCTTCTGAAATTTGTAGAGCATATCGTAGTTGCGCCCAAAAATAACGCCATCCTGATTGCGATAGGCAAAGGCGCTGCATTTTCCGGTGGTATCGAAAACGCCGAGCCCGGCCACAAAAGCTCCCAAGTGATTTTCTTCGATATTCCAACCTTTGGAAAATCCTTGAAACTCTGCAATTAGCTCAGGATAAAAATCCTTCACTTCCTGATAGCACTGTGTGCCAAAGTAAGCCCCTTCTGGCGTAATTGTGAGAGGTGAAATGCCTTTTTTGGCCAGCAAACTTCCGTACTTAAGGCCCATATCGTAAAAGTCGCCGTAGAGTCTGGGATGATACATCATGACTACCGTTAAAATTCATCAAACTTACAGTCTCGTCTTAACTGTCTGTTCGGCTGCTTTACAGCGTGGGTCAGATTGCTTACGGCACCCAGTATCACTAGAGTGGTTGACATAAGAGCAATCTGACTCGCAGCCTCATCTAATCGTCCCTTCAGCTGTTATGCCGGTATGGCCTGACATCTGTCGGCTGCCCGTATTGCGGCTCTCAACCGCTGCTCAAGGATCTCTAGATCAACGCCTAATTCTTCTTTGAGGATGTACGTAGCGACCCCCCCAGGCGACGGTGAGGTTGTGTCCTCAGCAAGTATGCCCAGCAGCAAATGCTCCGGTGCAATCTGGCCGGGCTGTCCTGCCTGCTCTGCTTCGATCAGCGCCAGTTCAACCACCATGTCAACTCTGGGGGCTAGCTGTAGCTGCTGGGTGGCGAAGTCTTTAGGCAGCTCGCGGACACCCAGCAGCTTCACCACAATAGGATGTACGGTTTTGTAGCTAACCCCGGCAGCGCCGAGAATCTGCGCCGCCAAACTTTTTCCCTCGGCCAGCAGCCCTAGCAGCAGCCCGCCGGTGCCCAAAATAAAGTAATTAATCTCGCGCAGGAAAATTTCGCCCAGCCAAATAACGTCGAGTGTAGCAGTCGTAAAAATGTCTTGCCTAGGGATAGTGGTACCCGTAAAGTCGGCTACTGTCATCGAAAAGATTGCCCGCAGAATATATTCAAATAGCTCGTTGTCCATTCCCCAGCTCTGGGCGATCGCCCCTTCTTGCTGGTACATCTGCATCAGAGCCTCATAAATGCCGCGATCGCCCTGCACAAAAGCATCCATATGATTGAGCCAGCGTCTCGCTAAGCTACGCACCATCGGGCTGCTCAAATCACTGCCCTTATCCCTCTCGGTGCGAATCTGCCGGAGGATCTCCCGCCATTCTGAGTCGTTTTCTCGCAGCCGAGTTTCGAGCACCGCCTGTTGTTTGGGCGTAAAGTATCGGGTGGGCATTGTAATGGTCTCCATAAGTTGCGTGACGGGAAAGTTGCGTGACGGGAAAGTTACGTGGCAGGAAAAAGTTGCGTGACAGCTATGCCGCCCCTTGCATCTGATTGGGATGGTCTTTTGGCGATCGCTCGGTGTAAACCGCAGGGATATCCCAGGCTTCTACAATGCGATCGCCCACGATGCGCCAAACGACCACAGCATCGAGTTCAACAGCTTTATCGGCAAAGGTCATCGATGGAACAGCGTGAATCACGACGAGTTCCTCTCCCACAGGAATAACCTGGCTCGTCTCAACTCTGAAGGTATTCTGGGTCAGGACACTTAGTTTTTGAAAGAATGCCTGAAGGCCATCAAGTCCCGTATAGTCACCCGCAACCTCGGGCAAGAAAGGGTTGAAATAGTGCCAAACAAAGCTATCGGCAACTAAGTCTTGAGCACTGGCAAGGTCATGGGGCAGAAACTTCTCAAAGCGCGCTAATAGCGACAAGTTTTTTTGTACGGTAGTTTTCATGACTCGGTTCCAAATCAGTGAATAAAGCGGAGACGTTGAAGACGCATCGCGATCGCCCTCCCATCAATTTCTAAATTTATGTCGGGTTAAGGACGCAGCTCTACCTACAGTTGGGTAACCCGTTTGAGGGAAAACAAATCCATCAGTTGGGTGAACCTAACGGTATGATGGCCACGCTCAACCTGGATTTAAGGGGTAGTGAGAGTTGAGCGGGCAAATATTCTGACGCCGTCTTGAGCGGCGATCGCTAAGTAGTTGCCCGTGGCGTCAAACATAGCCCTGGTGGTGCGGCCTTCCAGATACGTCACGGTCTCTGGGGGAATATCAATGAGTCGTGTGCCAGCGACATCGCCGCGAACAAAATAATGATCGCCGTCTGGGCTAAGCCGCACCAGACCATCCTGTCGGTCAATAAAGGGGACGGTGGTTGTCAGCTCTGATCGCTCTCCGGTACTGACATTCCAGGTATCGAGGTGGGTGTCGTAATACTGCTGCGACAGCACCCGCAGAGAATCTGCGGCGGTGAATACCATATCAACAAAGTAAAAATTCTCGGCAACGGGGCGCAGGGTGCGATTGCGCGCCCCTGTCTCGACCTGCCAAATGTCGATGATTCTATCGCGAGTTGGAAATTGCTCAGGCGCTGTCTCAGGTTGCGACCACCCATAGCCTGCTAGCCAAGCTCCGTCGGGGCTAAAAGCAAACTGCTCATACTTCACTGCTAGGGTCGGGGGTAAAGACCGCATCCGCTCGCCCGTAGCCGCATCGTGCAGCTGGAGCTGGAGCTCCTCATGACGATCTTCCGAGCCGCTCCCCAAAGAAACCTGGCTAAAGATAACATTGTCATCTGGCCCGAAGGCTAGCCTGCTACTCCACCTAGACTGTTCTTGAGCTGCACCAAGAGACCGCTGCCAGCGTTGTCTGCTCGTCTCTAAGTCCCACAGCAAAAGCTTGAGCGAATTGTCTGACCCGGTCTGGGCAATTGCGGCAACTTGGGTTCCATCGTGGCTCACGGCAACCGTATGAAAGCGAGTGGTGCTGTCAGCCAAAATTTCTGTCACCGCGGCGCCGCTCTGTCCCTGCCAGATGCGAATCGCGTCGCCGTCGGGGCTTAGGGTTGCCAACCGGGTTCCCCCCCGGCTGAGACTAATCTGCTGAGCAGTCTCAGAGACAGTCGCGATCGGCGTGGTAGACCAGAGCGCATCTGGGGAGTTGGCCACGTAGGGCGCAGCGGCCAGCGGCTCTGCCTGGCCCTCTTGCACCAGCGCCTGATAGACAAAAGCCGCCACCTCTGCGCGGGTAGCAAGGCGGTTGGCATGCAGCCAGTTCACCTCAGGATAGCTGACCACGATTTGAGCCTGGGTTGCCGCTGCGATCGCCGGACGCAGCGGGTCTGGAATCTGCTCGACATCGACATAATAGGTCAGGTCAACGGCATCGCCCTCGTAGCCCAACCCGTTCACCAGAGCTGCCAGCGCGTCGCCTCGGGTCAGCACCTGTGCCGGCTGCACCGGCGCATCGAGCCCCCCCGGTAAAAAGCCCCTGACGCGGGCGATCGCTAGCGCATCATAGGCCCAATAGTCGGGCGGCACACCCTCCAGGGCTAGCTCTGGTATGGGTTCTGAAGAGAGAAAGGCCTGTTGCACAATGGCGGCAAACTGCGATCGCGTCACCGTTTCCATCGGGCGAAAGTGCCCATCTTCATAGCCATTGATCATTTGCCGCGCTGCCAGTTCCTCAATATAGTCGTAGGCCCAGTAGTCTGGGGCGACATCGGCAAACTGGCCAGCGCGCGCTGGGCTAACAGCTATTAACGCCGCAGTGGCGCCAATGCTTAAACTGATAAGAGGAAGATGATAGTTCATTGCCTTTTCAACGGTTGTCTGGAAATTGCTGAGGGTGCAAAATATTTCGCCAGCAGTCTTAGATTTAGGAATTAAGCGGGATTCGGGAATTAAGGGGCCAAAGTCGGATTCAGCTGCGCAAGTTCTACTGCCGTGCTGGTTAAGAAGGTTTTACCTTTTGAGCCAGCTAATCGAGTCGGCCATGAGAAGGCGCGCACCAACGAAAGTTCGAGCGGTGGGCGGCTAATTGTGTCGATATAGCTAGCGCTTAAATACGGTCGATACTCATCGTGGTTGGCAATATAGGTTTGCATAAACGCCAGGCCACTCGCCTTAAAATATTGCCGGGCTAGGAGCGGATCCGGGCCTTCTAACCCTTCGGGCAGCGCTAAGTCTTCGTAGGTAGAAGCGTCAAGTGCCCCATAGATATGAGTTCCGCCTTGAATGACCATCAGGTATTTGTCGCTCCCTTCTAACCAGGCAAAGGGGCGAATCTGCTCTAAAAGGGCAGGCGCAAGGGGATCATCACTCCCGGCGACGAGCAGGGTTGGAACTTGCATTTGCCGCAAACCCCTAGGGCCAAAAAGACCACTCCCAATAGCATTCATTGCAAAAACAGCTTTGATACGTTCATCGTGAAGGGACTGAAAAGCTGCACTGTCTAATTGCAGAGCGGTGCACTGAATTAACAGCGAAACATTGACTAGGTCAGGGCCGTCAGTGTCAAAACCACAGGCTCTTCGTAGTTGATCAAAATCAAATTCTGCTCCCGCAAGAGCAAGGGCTGTATACCCCCCAAAGGAATGGCCAATCATGCCAACCTGCTCTAGATTGAAGCGCGCAGATTGGGAAGAATTGGCTTGATTACGCCGCTCTAGCTCATCTAGCAGAAAGGAAACGTCTTTAGGAACATGAATAAATTCCTCTGGGTCAACCACCTCGCTAGCCCTTCCTCTCAAAAGGTTTTGTAGCTGTTGGCTGCTGATACCGGGATTATTTATAAGAACAACCCCGAAGCCATGACTCGCCAGATGCTGAGCTAAATCTATAAAGCTAGTGCGATCGGCTCCCAAACCGTGGGAAATCACCACAATCGGAATCGATTGAGACGGGGAAACCTGGGGCTGATAGAACTCTGCGGTGATAGCGCGATCGCGGCTTTGATCGTGCAAATTCCAGATCTCTGAGCGCCACGGGAAGGGACCCGGCTGCTCCAAATCATCATACTGAGTTGACCCAACGGCGGCTGCTTCTATCTCTAAAGCCGACTGCTGATCGATTAGCGCTATCATCTGCTCAGTTTGTTTGACTAGCTGAGCGGCGGCTCCGGCAACCCGAAGCACCTGCAGTAAATCAACACGAACCGTCGGCGTCGGAAACTGCTGTAGCACATTCAAGAGTGATAAGCCCCTGTCATCGTCCGCTGCTAATACCACTGCTGAGCGCAACGCATAGAAGCCATTTAGCCTAGAGTCCGTTTGGATTAGATTCCCCAAGTACTCCAGTAAAACCTCCCCTGAAGAGGAGTAAAGGAACCGCGAAAGCATCACGGGGCTTAACGCTACCGGAGAGAGGAGGATTTCTTGAAACGCTTCGCGATCTTCTGTGCTCACCCGCCGTAGATACGCATCAAGGTTGTCATCTACCTGACCGTTTCGGGCAAAAGCGTCTAAAGAGTCAACCGGAATTGAAATTTCCAGAGAGCCATAGGCTAAGACAACTCTTTCAGCAGCCAGCGAGGGCAGTGCCGTTAAGACGACTGATAGGCCGCCAAATAGCGTTCCTAAAGCGCAACGCAAATAAGACTTAAACATAACCATAAATAACCACCTCGATAGTCGAAAATTGAAGTTACAGCTTGCTGTATCAGGCTTTTGCGATTAACTAATGACACGACCTAGGAAACGGAGCATGCCGCATCAATCATTGCCAGCGGGTTAACCGCTGACGCATCGTTGTTGGATAGTGAGTATCGTGGGCCGATGGGGGAGTAAGGCCGAATATCGGCCAAGCTGTCTTGACCTGATTACAAACGGCTGACCAGCGACTAATCGACCCTAGGTGCAGGAAGTTCTTGGCCGTTTTGCAACAGCGTGGCGCTTTCCACAGTGCCGTCGAGAGCCGTGTTGAAAACGATGCGAAACTCCAGCATGCGAGCAAAAAACTCGTTCTCCGAGGCTGGATAGAGAGGAATCATTGGCTGCCCGGTGCCTTGAATATGGAGCTGCCCTGACTCGACAGTGATGGCGACCTGAAATTCGGGGGTCACCTGGTAAGTGCCGATATAACCCTCCAGCACGTCAAGATCAACAGTCGCAGTCTCTTCGTTTGTCGGCAGGTCATAGGACTCCCCGCGAAGGATGGCAAGCAAGTCCTCAGCCATGAGTGAGGGATTGGCATTTTCGACATTGCTGAGTACCGCCACAGTGATGCCCTGCTCAGGCAAACTGCCCAAATAGGTCATAAAGCCGTTGATACCGCCTGCGTGAAAGATAAAACCTTGCTTGCCAATCACGAGACCGTAGCCATAGGACAAATCAGGCACGTCTTCACCCATCGCCACCTGCGGGCTTTTCATCGCGGTAATAGCAGCATCGCTAAGAATGCCGGCGGGGCGTTTATCGGCGTTCATCAAAAACTGATGCCAGCGGACAAGGTCGCCTAAGGTCGAATAGAGTCCACCAGCGCCAGCGGATACAGCCGTGTTGATATATTCGGCCTGCTGGTAGCCCTCTCCCATAAACCGATAGCCGTTTGCCAGAGCGTCAATCACGGCTAGAGGATGCTCATAGCCGGTATCTTCAAGATTTAAGGGCGTGAATAGCTGCGTTTGCAGGTAGTCGGCGTAAGACTGTCCTGAAACCTGTTCGATGACCTGGGTCAACAGCGTATAGCCCGAGTTGCTGTAGCGATATTGCTCACCCGGCTCAAAGTCTAGGGGCAAATCTCGGAAACGGGCAATCAGGTCTTCTAGGGTGATCGGCTGCTTTATCAATTCCAGATAGTCGTTCAGGTTAGGGATGCCGGCGGTATGGGTCAGCAGGTGATGGAGAGTGATGCGCTCGCCATTGGGATAGTCGGGCAGGTAAGTCGCAATGGGAGCCTGTACGTCGAGTAAGCCTCGATCTTGCAGCTGCAGAATCGCCGCGGCGGTAAACTGCTTAGTAATCG
Organism: Cyanobacteria bacterium P01_H01_bin.119; assembly: GCA_039177155.1. Lineage (GTDB taxonomy): Bacteria > Cyanobacteriota > Cyanobacteriia > Phormidesmidales > Phormidesmidaceae > JBCBZT01. The sequence goes on along the minus strand of JBCDFX010000060.1, from coordinate 5,897 downwards.
AGCCAATCCGAAACTTTGTTGAGCGCGTATGGGGCACCTGATGCTCCAGGTTGGCCATGCCGTAGCTGTTAACAAAGACGGTTTCGCCAGACTGGAATTCGTCAGACTGGGAAACGATCGCCGCTCCCATAAAGCGTCCGGTTTCGTAATGGGCTTGCAGGTAAGCGTCCAGTTCGGCTGTTTGGGCGGGGTTTTGAGCGATTCGTGAAGGGGTAAAAAAGGACATGTTGATGGGCTCTTGAAGTGATTTGGTAAGCGTCGATATCGACTGGGCGTTCTCAGGTTGAAATTGACTGCGGGTGGCGTGGGCGGTGGTGATCCAAGCGGCGTTGCCGATGAGTATGGACAGCGCGATCGCCGCCGGTAAGGCTGCTAGAAGATGATCAAACATGAAAAATTAGCGATCTAGAGTTGAGAGCGTGCGAGTAAGGCCCGAACAACGGCCTGAGCAAAAGCGTAAAGTGTGGTTAGAAACGAGACCGTAAAGCCATAAAAACACCAGAGAAGTAAATAGGTGTTGGTTCTAATTGTGCGGTTGTACTGCTGCAGATAATTGAGAACCTGTTCTGCAGTTTGCACATCTTCAGGAACATTGGGATAGCCACCATCATTTGGGATCGCTACGAGTATATAGAGCCCTGCAATAGAGATTGTCATACACACAGCCAACAAAATTAGATTGACCTTGAACTGCCGCAAACTCTGCCTTAATGACGGGTTAGGCTGAACATTTCTATGGCGATAAACGGCTAAAATTCCAATTAGAGTCATCAAGAAAACTGGAAAAATTAGATAGGGAGAGAAAATATTCATCAGACTTGTAAATGGATTGATAGGCATCAGACTAAAGAGATAAGTGGTGGTTAAAGCTTGTCAAATTGGATACGGCCGGAATGATTTAAATCAAATTGGATCACGCTCTGTATCCCTGCCGTCTTCCGTTTCTGATCTACAAAGGTTTTGTCATAGCCAATTTCGTTGTAATAGTCCCACCGCAGGTCATCCATCGAGCGCTGAAGTAGTCCCAATCGGTTGGCGAGAAGCTTTCCTGGGTCGATTTGCCAGTTCCGATTGGGCCAATAAGGATAATATCAGAGGGCATTTTTATCCCTTTTGCTGGGTTCAACGGGCGCGATCGCGGGGCCTCCCTTCTGGAAAATCACGCTTTCTTCCGATGCTATCCAGACAAATAACCTTTCAGTGAGCTACAGTTCCAAAGCAATTTTTTCGCTATTACGAAGCTGTAGGAGATCCCAAAAATCGCTTTCACTATGTTTTTTGCCAGGCTCCTTGGGCAGATAGTAAAACATTGCTCGGCGGATAAAGACAGCGGCAATGCCTGCGCTTATAAACTCAAGTAGGGGAAACGCAATTCGAGTCATAGTATTGACCTGAGCTACTTGCTGATTGAACGCGGTCGTTCCAAAATTGGCTGTTACAGTTTGCAAGTTGAGAGAGAAGTTTATAATTGCGATCAACAGATTAACCATCAAAATAATCTTCGTCCCCTTGACCAGAGAGCAATAGACTCTGGGCTCAGCCAGCAATTCTTTTAATGATTTTTCCTGATGTAGCGAATCTGGATTTAGACCCTGTATCAGGAAATAGGACATAATTGGTCTGCCAATAATAATTGAAATGCCAAATACTAAAATCGTCAGAGCAGATCCCGCTGTATCTTTGAGGGCAAACTGAATACCGTCAACAAACCAAAAGGCCAGTAGCCCTTGGACGATCGCAAAGGCACCCGTATAGCTGGTAATAAAATTAAATCGCTGAGTGATTAAAAATGAATCAATTAAGACCCAAGCGATGGGCACTAGCGCCGCTAAAACGTAGGCGAATACTGCTCCCAATGACTCGCTAAGATGATTTAAAACCAGAATAGGTGCAACAAATCCAATAGTAATATCAAGGACGATTTTTACTTTGCGATTCATGGCTTAAGGACTCTCCTGTATTTGTAGAAAATATGAGATTTTTACTGGTTTAGAATTGAATCGCGAACAGGATGCTCGCACCTTGGTTAAGCTAACGGCTGGGCAACAGGATGCAACACTGCCGGTAGCGATCGCTGCTGAATCCAACAGTCCAAAGATTCGGCAAATAGGGCCGGATTTTCGTTAGACCAGCCGTGGCCAACATGGGGAACAGTGCAGCATTGCGCCTGACGCGATCGCTGCTGAAAGATTTCAAGGGATTCCAGAATTGTTGGATGCTCTCTGGCTCCAGCGACAAACAGCTTTCGACAAGGGCTTTGCAAAGCTGCATCTGGTGGCATAAAGTCGAGGGCTTGCTGATTGATTTTGGCGATCGCTGAGCGACTATTCTTCTTTGCCTGTTTGAGGTAATCTGCTAGCTCAGAATCCGGTAGGTTTAGGCTCTTGGCATTCATTTCTAACAGCCAATCATGGTGTAAAAAAGGCAGCATTGCCCGGCCTATCAAGCCCATCATCTGGCGATTGGGGATGGGTTTAGCCTGAATCCCGCTAATCATTATGTTTTCGATTGGTTGGGGCCAATCTTTCAGCAAATACAGCGCTACATAGCCGCCCAGCGAGATGCCAACAACTGACGCATCTGGTTTGGCCTTTGCTTTAATAAGCGCTGCCACCTGATTTGCCGTTTCTTCAAAACTAATCCAGTCGATCTGGCTGCTGTTGCCGTGCCCCGGCAAATCGACTGCAATACAGTGATAGCCTTGCAGGTTTGCAATCAGCGATCGCCACATCCAGGCACCGGTGTTAGCACCATGTAAGAAAACAATGCTTTTTTTATTCGGCTGGCCGAATTCGTAGAATTTCATAACTGAGCGTATGGCTTAACGTTAAGGGCAGGTTTACCGGTCGATATCACCTGCTCGATGATGTCTGCGGCCTGCTGGGCACCTCCAGTCGCCTGAATCGCGGCTTGCAGGCGAACCGCATTCTCCCGGTACGAAGGCTGGGTCAGCACCTGCTGAATTTTGCGGTGCAGTTTGGCGGCGGTTAAGCGGCGAGGCGTTAGGAATTCTCCCGTGCCCGTCCAGGCGATCCGAGCCGCAACACCGGGCTGATCGTTTGTAATCGGAATGGCCACCATTGGGACGCCATTGCTCAGCGATTCCAGCACGGTGTTCATACCCGCGTGGGTAATCGTAAGGGTGGCTTTTTGCAAAAGTTCTACCTGGGGCGCATAGCCCACCACCAAAGGCGAACCCGGTAGTGCCGGGAGCTTGGCGGGCGATGTGCCGCCACCCAAGGCAATAACAAGCTGCACATCGAGGCTTTGACAGGCTGCCGCGATCGCCTCAAATATCCACAGCAGCTGATTTTGCAGGGTGCCTAGCGACGCATAAATTAGGGGCTGTCCGGTAAGCCGATCGAAGAGAAAATCAGCCGGCTCACGGCTGCTCAAATCGATGCAGGGTCCCACAAAGTGAAAGCAGGCGGGCAAAGATTGCCGGGGAAATTCAAATGCGGCGGGCTGTTGGCAAATTTGAGCCAGATTTGAAAAGGTGCCGTGGTCATAATCCAGCGGCGGTAGCTGTTGCTGCTGCCGGTAGCGACTGATCTGGCGGATTTGGCCCCTACCGAGGATAGCCAACAGTTGATAGCCGACTCGATTCCGCAGCCTAGCCCACCCGGTAGAACGGTAGTGCCACGGAGTAAAAAAGGGCGGGATATCTGGCTCAGGGTTAAACATCAAAGCGCAGCACACCGTAACAAACGGCAGACTGAGCACCTGAGCAATGGTAGAGCCGCTGTAAAAAGATTGGTCAACCAGCAGAAAATCAATATCCGTATTGGCGATCGCAGGGGGACCTTCCTCAAGCAGAATTTCGGTGGCCTGCTCGACTACTCTAAGGGAGTACATCAACGCGGCGAGGCCGTTGAGTTCACCTAGGGTTTTAATCGATTCCCAGGTTGAGCCTGGGGGAAACTGGCTGATGCCGAGCGCCAGAAAGTTTAAGCCGGCGGACACCACTTTGGTCTTGCCATCAATAAAACCGACAACGGTGACGCGGTGCGATCGCCGCTGCAGTTCACGCCCAATGGCAATCATGGGATTAAGGTGCCCGGTTAGGGTTGGACAGAGAATGCCAATATGAGCCATAGCGGGCTTCCTACGCGGCCTCCTGCAGTTGATCAGGCGTTTGATCAGCGCGGCCGGATGTCTTGCTGGCGAAGGTGGAAGAAATATCCCAGGCTTCAGCGATGCGATCGCCCACAATGCGCCAAACCACCACTGCATCTAACTCAAACGATTCATCGATAAATGAGGTTATCGGATTCGCATGAACCACTAAAAGCTCCTCCCCAACCGGAATAACCTGATCTGTTTCGACCTTGAACGTACCTTGGGTCAGAAGACTCAGCTTTTGAAAAAACTCCTGAACGCCACTAAGCCCGACATAGTCCCCCGCAATCTCTGGCGAGGCGGGGTTAAAGTAGTGCCAAACGAAATTATCCGCAATCAGGTCTTGAGCACTAGCTAGGTTGTGGGGAACCAACTTTTCTAGACGCTGCAGTAATGGCAGATTTTTTTTAACAGACGTTTTCATAGCCTGATGCCTCGATAGATAGTCAGCAAAAAAATGGAGCATTACAGTGGAAGAACTAAAGGTGCAGCATTTGGGCACTGCGCTCGGCTCCAATAGTCATCAATTTATGCCAGAGGGCCGCTCTGCTCTACCTACAGCAGGGCATCCGTCTTGGGGAAAAGCCATCACCCAGTTGGGTGACCCTATCGCTTTGGCCAGATGGCTCACCGATGGCTCACCGCACCCAGTGTCGCTAGAGCCGCTGGCGCAGCAGCAATCTGACTCGTAGCCTTGTCCTAATCGCAGCCTTATCCTAATCGTCCCTTCGGCTGCCATAGCCGATCGATTTACGCGTCGCATCGATTTACGCGTCGCATCGATTTATCCATACCGCTGCCAAAGGTTGGGTAGGGTCAGCTAGTTGCCTCGGCCGGCTGGCAGAGCCAAGATTTCTTGAGCCGCTCGGATGCCGCTTTCTAAGGCCCCATGAACCGTAGCAGCGCGGGTTGGGTGCGTAGCCTCACCTGCAAAAAATAAAACCTGTTCAACCGGCTGGGCAAGTTGCGATCGCACCCCCGCTCCGCCGACCGGCACATAGGAATACGCCATCTGTGCGTAGGGATCGCTCTGCCAATCAACAAATCGCGCATCAACCACTCGATCTGCCAGGGGCCGCTCAAACATCTGCTCTAAATTCTGCACCCCTGCTTGGATCGCCCCTTCCTGGCCGAGCGCCCCTAGCTTGTCAGCTCCATTTGCGCCAGTGAAAGCGGTTAGCACAGGAGCCTCACGGTGGTGTCGCCAACCGGGTCGCCACCACAGTTGAGTATCCAGGGTCGTTAGACAAGACTCCAATTCGTCAGCCCAAAAAGGCTGATCAAATTTCAAAATAAGCTTAGTGATGTGCCCGACCCCAAGCCCGTGAACAGCCCTCACTTTGGTCTCTGGCAGGGGTGGGACAAACTCCACTGCATTGGCCTGCAGTAGCGCCAGCGGCACAGTAATTACCACCTGTTGAGCACTGTAGGTTTGGCCAGCATCGGTGTAAACCTGAACGCCTGATGAACTCCAGTGAATGCGGGTCACGGTGGTGGCATAGCGGATGTCTAACCCAGCAGCGAACTGCTCTAGTAAGTGAGAATAGCCCTGTCGTAATCGAAAATAGCGATCGCCATCGCCCTCATAGGTCAGTTCCATTAGCCCATACACTCCGAGCTGATCGAGGCTGGCCGCATAGCTACCGCTGAGAAAATGGTCTACGAGACGACGAACCTCTGGCGACCACTCAATCTGATGACGCTCAAGAAACTGCGCCAGGCTAATGTCTGGTTTGCCCTGATCAATCCAGTTAGCCATCAGCGTGTCAATCGGCGAG
>JBCDFX010000059.1:0-13607 GCA_039177155.1 Cyanobacteria bacterium P01_H01_bin.119 | reverse complement strand
GCCTACCCCGACACAGGGCAGGCAATGGCCCGCGCGCTGACCTTGGCCGATGCTCAATTTGCCAAAGTGGTGGTGGATGTAAACTGGCGTCCGAGTTTTTTGGCCCCAGCCTGAACTCGCCGGGCCGATTATTCTGGAGTTTTTGCGGCAGGCAGATTTTCTTAAACTTTCTGCGGATGAAGCCCACTGGCTATTTCAAACTGATGCGCCCCAGGCGATCGCCCAGCGACTCGATCAGCTCGAAGGGGTGATGGTAACCCACGGAGCGGCAGGCTGCACCTACTGTTTTGGCGATCGCAGCGGCCATGTGCCCGCCTTTGAGGTAGAGGTGGAAGACACCACAGGGGCTGGAGATGCCTTTCTGGCCGGGTTTCTAGCGCAGATGAGCAATTTAGGACTGGGAGCGATCGCCACACCAGAGGCCGCCCGGCGCACCATCACCTATGCCAGCGCAGTGGGAGGTCTTACAACCCTAAGAGCGGGAGCGATGGCTGCCCAGCCCACCCACCCAGAAGTGGAAGCCTTTTTATATCTCAATCGCGATCGTCAGCTATCCAATCTTGAATCCTATGGGCATTGAAATTGAGCGTAAGTTTTTGGTGACCGGCGACGACTGGCGCATCTTGGGTAAAGGCGTTCGCTATTGTCAGGGCTATCTCTCCACCCAGCCAACCGTGCGGGTGCGTTTAGCAGGAGAACAGGGGTATTTAACCCTTAAAGGGCCATCGGACGGCCTCAGCCGCCTGGAGTTTGAATATGCAATTTCCGCTGATGACGCCCAGGCGATGCTAAATACCCTTTGCCAGCGGCCATTAATTGACAAAATTCGCACCAAAATTCACATTGACGGGCTGATTTGGGAGGTGGATGAATTCAGCGCTGAAAACAGCGGACTGATTTTGGCAGAAGTAGAGCTGGCCTCTCCGAAGCAGGTCATTGCGCTGCCCGCCTGGGTTGGTGAGGAAGTCTCTGGCGATCCACGCTATTTCAACGCGTATCTGGTTCAGCATCCGTTTAGCACCTGGACCTAGCCAGACCTGGACCTAGCAGCTGGCTTGTTGGCAACAACGCTGTAGGATGATGGGGCAAGATTTGCCGCTTTTGATTTGCCGCCAATGGGCAGTCCTCGTGAACCCACTATCAGCCTTGCCCTCTACCACCTGTTTAAGTGGTCGATTGTCAGCCCAGTGCTACACACCTACCTGCGGGGCCGTATTTACGGGGCCAGTAACGTGCCCAGAACCGGGCCGCTGGTGGTGGTGGCAAACCATGCAAGCGATTTTGATCCACCGATTGTCTCTAACTGTGTCACTCGGCCCGTCTCTTATATGGCGAAGGAGGAGCTGTTTAAGGTGCCCGTGTTTAGTCAGGCGATTCAGCTCTATGGGGCTTATCCGGTTAAACGGGGATCTGCCGATCGCAGCGCCATTCGCGAAGCCCTTAAACAGCTTGAGGCGGGCTGGGCTGTGGGCGTCTTTTTGCAGGGCACGCGCACCAGCAACGGTCGTATCCCCAATCCCAAACTGGGTGCGGCCTTAATTGCAGCCAAAGCCCAGGTGCCCCTGCTGCCCGTCAGTCTGTGGGGAACCAACAGAATCTTTTCCAACGGCAGCGCCGTGCCCCGCCCCGCTCCGGTAACCGTGCGGATTGGCGAGGTGATTCAGCCGCCGGCTTCAACGGATAAATCTCAGCTTTTGCAGGTGACCCAACACTGCACCGAAGCGATTCACGCCCTCCACGATTTGGGCCGATAGTAGAGCCGCGACGGATCCGTGTTGATGGATTCGATGGCAATACACTCGGTGGCGATCGCAGCCATAAGCGGTGGAGTTGCCACGGTACAATGTCAAAAATTTGCCTTTGCACACCATGCCCCAAGATTCGATGCCGCCAGAGTCTTCCCAAACGCCACCAGAGCTGGTTCAAGACCTGAATGCAATGGTAGAGCCGGTGGCTTGGCAATGGGTGATGCCCCATGTTCAGCGGGATGCAGTGGTGGTGGTGAATCCTAATTTAGATTTAGTCGAAGTGGGCGCTGCGATCGCGGCCGATCAGGTTTCTCTGGTGCAGCGCTGGATTGGGGAAGCTCTGATTGCAAAACCCACCGCCGACGAGCTATCTCAGTGGGACCAAGACAAGCGCAAGCGCTTTAACGCCCTGATTGTGCAGCCCTATGTGCTGGTTCAAGCCATTCATAAAACCAATACCCCATAGGACTGCGGTTTATGAAAGATCCATCGGCGTTGTCCCTATGGGAGCGGTTAAACAATTGGACGCTGGTTCGCTATTTGCTGCTCTTTGCCTGCGGCTGGGCTACGGTCGAACTGCTGGCCTATTTTGAGGTGGTGGTAGTGGTGTTTGTCTCCGCTACGATTTTGGCCTTTTTGCTAAACCACCCCGTGCGATGGCTGCGGCGGTGGCTGCCTCATGGTGTGGCGGTTTCTGCTGTTTTTTCCGTTGCCTTAGTGATGATTGCGGGCGGCGGTGCCACGATGGGCGTTGCTGTTTTGTCCCAGGGGCAGGGATTAGTTAACAGCGTCACACAGTTTCTAAATTCCCTAGAGCCGCTGGTGGCTCAACTTGAAGCGGTGCTGCAGAGCTGGTCTCTTACTGTAGATTTGGCCAGTTTAGAAAATCAGTTTCGGGAGCAGGCTATTGGCTTAGTGGGAGCCGGGTTCTCGCTGTTGCAGGGGGCGCTGGCAAACTTTATCAACGCAATTTTGATTGCAGTGGTGACGTTTTTTATGCTGCTAGACGGGGCGCGGATTTGGAGCTGGATACTAAAGGGACTGCCTTTAAACCGGCGAGCCTCATTTACCCAGATTGTGCAAAAGAATCTGCTGGGCTTTTTCTGGGGCCGGCTGCTGCTGTCGATTTTTTTTGCGATTTCTACCTTTGTGGTGTTTTTGACCCTGCAAGTGCCATTCGCTCTGGTGTTGGCCATTATTGCCGGACTGTTTGATCTGATTCCGGGGATTGGTGCGACCCTGGGCATTAGTTTAATTTCGCTGCTGTTGCTGTCTCAGAGCGTTTGGCTAGCGGTAAAGGCGGTGGTGGTATGCGTGCTGCTGCAGCAGGTGGAGGAAAATGTGCTGCTGCCCAAAATTATGCGGGATTCTTTGGATATTAATCCGGTGGTGATGTTTTTTGCGCTGATTGTGGGCGCACGGGTAGCAGGGCTATTGGGCATTTTTTTGTCGATTCCGGTGGCTGGGGTCGTGGTTAGCCTGCTGGAGATCGAAGAGATGAAGGGGCGATCGCAGCTGGTTTTACCGCTGGCGGCAACCAATCTAGACGAACCCGATTTGAAACGCTAAATTTGAAGCCTCAAATAGGCATAGACCAAATAACAGCGATTATCTTTAATACGGTCTCTCCAACCCAACGGAATTTAGTGTCAACTCCTGTAAGCTAACAACTGAACTGCTTATACGTTATCTATGCCCGTTCTGAGTTTTGCTAAGTCGCCCCAGGCATGGCTCTACGCCCTGTGGAAATTTTCTCGGCCTCACACCATTATCGGCACCAGCTTAAGCGTCCTGGGTCTGTTTCTGCTCGCGCTGCAGGCAGTCCCTTTACTGTTTGAGACAGGTTCCACCCTGGGAGGACTTATTGGGCTAGTCGCCGCCTGGATCGCTTGCCTGGGCGGAAATGTGTATATCGTCGGGCTCAACCAGTTAGAAGATGTAGCGATCGATCGCATTAATAAGCCCAATCTTCCTCTGGCGTCCGGGGAGTTTTCGCGTCAGCAGGCTTACGGCATTATCGGCACCTGTGCGGCGATCGCCCTTGGGCTGGCTATCACCCAAGGACCGTTTTTAATCGCCACGGTTGTGGTTAGCCTGCTGATTGGGACAGCTTACTCCCTGCCGCCTGTGCGGCTAAAGCGATTTCCCTTTTGGGCGTCGTTTTGCATTTTGGCGGTGCGGGGGGGCGTGGTCAATCTGGGGCTATTTTTGCACTTTAGCGATCGCCTGGGGCTGCCAACGACCATTCCAGCCAAAGTCTGGGCGCTGGCAGCCTTTGTGGTGATTTTTAGCATTGTGATTGCTATTTTCAAAGATATTCCCGATATCGAAGGCGATCGCAAATACAACATCACCACGTTCAGCGTAAAACTGGGGCAAACCGCCGTCTTTAAGCTGGCGCGGTTGATGCTGACGGGATGCTATGTGGCCATGGCGTTCGCGGCCTTTAGTATTCCAGGGCTCAATGGCTGGCTAATGGCGGTGTACCATCTGGGGGCGATCGCCGTGGTTTGGGGGCTAAGCCAGCGGGTTAGCCTGGCTAAACCGGGGGCGGCGATGTCCTATCCGGCGTTTTACCAATTTATTTGGAAGCTGTTCTTTTTAGAGTATTTAGTGTTTCCCCTAGGCTGCTGGCTGAGTTGATGGATTTGAGAGTGCCTATGCCCCCCCTAAGACCATTTCATTTAGCCTTTCCGGTGCGCAATTTGGCCGAAACCCGGCAGTTTTATGAAACTGTTTTAGGCTGCACCGTGGGTCGAACGGCTGAAACCTGGATTGACTTTAACTTCTTTGGCCATCAGCTGACAGCCCACCTCAGCGCTGATGCTTTGGCTCCAGCTTCGACAAATGCGGTTGATCAACATCGAGTCCCGGTTCGGCACTGGGGGGTGGTGCTGACGATGGCCGACTGGCAGGCCCTGGCCGATCGCTTAAGTCAGCACGCTATCGATTTCATTATCGAACCCCATATTCGGTTTCCGGGGCAGGTCGGCGAGCAAGCCACCATGTTTTTCTGCGACCCCAGCGACAACGCACTAGAATTCAAAGCTTTTGCTGATGACAGCGCTTTGTTTGCCACTGAAGCAACTCCTGCCTAGTCCCAGATTTTGCAGGGCTTGCTTTTTTATCAGAGCGCTATGCTGAGGCTAACGGTTGTTTTTTGAAAGTAGGCTTTCCCAATGGCGATCGCGGCCAATCAACCTATGACCCTAGAAGAGTATCTGGCCTTTGATGACGGCACGGAGACTCGCTACGAACTGATCGATGGAATCCTGATGGATATGGGTGCGGAGAGCGATATCAATGTCGTAATTGGGAGTTTACTGTTCTCCGTTTTTTTACAGTTTGTACCCTACTACTGCATTCGTCGCGGCACTGAAATTGCTGTCTCTGGAGAAAAAGCAAACACGCGCTATCCCGACTTAGTGATTGTTTCAGAGGCGGGGGCCGCGGCCTTATCGGGTCAGAAGCGCTCCTTGGTGACCTTGGAGATGCCGGCACCTACCCTGGTCGTTGAAGTTGTCTCAAACAGTGAGTCAAATGCTCAGTCCCGAGAGCGAGATTACACCAACAAACGTCAAGAATATGCTGCTCGCGGTATTCCAGAATATTGGATTATCGATCCAGCCGTGGGGGTGATTTTGATTCTCCAACGGGCCGGCAGCCTATACCGGGAACAGCAATTTACTCAGGATGATCGATTAATCTCCCCTGGATTTCCTGATTTAACGCTGAGCGCTCAGCAAGTTTTGAGTGCAGGGGTTTAGAGCATGGGGTTAATCACTTTAGTCACCGGACCGTCCCGCTCCGGCAAAAGTGAATGGGCAGAATCCCTGGCGATGGCTGCTCAAAAGCCCGTAATTTATATTGCCACCGCCCAACGGCGAGCCGATGATCCGGAGTGGCAGCAACGCATTGAACAGCACCGCGATCGCCGTCCCCGCCACTGGCAAACCCAAGAAGTCCCTAAACAGTTGGCCCAGGCTATCCAGTCTGCCACCGCCGAAGACTATTTGTTAATCGATTCCCTCGGCACGTGGCTGGCAAATATGCTGGATCAATCGCCTCAAACTTGGCAAAACACTCAGCTAAATCTGATCCAAAGCCTACAAAACACCCCGGCTGAAGTGATTTTAGTTGCCGAGGAGACAGGATGGGGCGTGGTACCCGCTTACGAACTAGGGCGGCGCTTTCGCGATCGCTTGGGAGAATTAAGCCGAAATGTGGGCGCGATCGCCAGTTCAGTTTATTTGGTCACCGCAGGTTATGCCCTCAACTTAACCCAGTTGGGTATTCTGGTTCCGCAGCGATCGCGCCTATAGAGAGCTTTTCTAATCGCTGCCAAATGCGGGCCACTTCTGCCAATAGGGCTTGAAAGGTTTCTCTAAATGCCCGATGTTCATTCTCATTGATAGCGCGATCGCGGTTGCCCCTAGCCAGTGCCTTATCAATCCGCTGACGGTCTGCCTTGGCATCTACTTTGGTTTGGTTCTGCTGGGGAGAAAGAATCTCGATGCACCAATCTGGAGCAGCATTGAACGAATTAGCCACCTCCCCGCTGGAATCAAATAGATATTTACCTGAACAAATATGGAGCTAAGCGGATTCGAACCGCTGACCCCTTGAATGCCATTCAAGTGCTCTACCAACTGAGCTATAGCCCCTTATGCATTAGCCATCATCCCTTGAGGTTTGCGTAGCGTCAAGCGTCATTTTCAACTTTATCTTGAGCAAAGGCGCGATCGCCTGAGGTTCGCGCTAAAGTCAGAAACACTGCACTGTAGACGAGCGCCATGACCGCTGCACCCCCCAATCCACCAGATATCGACACTGCTGCTTTGATACAGCAGCTTCGCCGCAAACAAGACAACTGGGTCAGCTGGGGCAAAGCCTGTCAAAGCCTGCAAAAAGCCGGATTAAGCCCCCAGGCCATCTTTAAAGAAACCGGGTTTGAACCCATTCAGCAAAATCAAATTATCGTGGCGGCTCAAGTTTATGACTCAGTGGTGGAAGGCGGGGCGACGGAAGCTACCCAGGCTCACTTTACACAGCGGGGCAGCGATAGCCTGTACGAACTCCGCATTTTGTCCCAAAGCGATCGCGCCGCTACCGCCGATTTTATTGTGGCCCAAGGGCTAGACTCTGAGCAGGTGCGCGACATTGTTAAGCCACTCAAGGAGTTTTCATACCGAAGTGAGCCCCCCGCAGGCTTTAGCTTCCATCCCGGTGACGCTGCTGCGTTTCACTATTGGCGGCTGGCTCGCCAAACAGAAGATTTACAGACGCGATCGCGCCTAATTGCCCAGGGGTTGCGCTTTGCCTACAGCGCTAGCGCTCGCCAACAAATTGAGTCACTGCTAACAGATTTTTCCGTAGTTAAAGCTCAGCCGGCTCCGCGTCTGCCGTTTTTCCGCGCCGATGACGAAACCGAGCTGCCCCGGATTATTCCTATTGCCGGGCAAATGCCCGTCACCGTAGCCGACTTTAAAGCGGTTCCCGTGACCTTGGCGGAAGATCCCTTTGGAGTCGTGAAATTTTCAGGCATGGGGGCTTGGGCACCGCTTCCCGGCTGGCAAGTAATTATGCAGGCTGAAGATCCGGTGGGTTTGTTGACCACCAGCGATCGCCTGCCCAATCGCTTAGACGACATCCGTGAGCCGGTGCTGGTAGTACTCGATCGCGCCCAGCGCAGTTGGAATAACGCTAGCTACTTCGCGATCGCCGCAGACGATATTTTAGATCTCCAGTGGTTTGACGCAGAACCCAGCCAGCCTCTGCTGGGCCGCGTAATTTTGATTCTAAAGCCGAAAAAAATCTTGGATGAAGACTATGCCCAAGAGCTTTGGCAAGTCGAAGAATAGGTGTATTCCCTGAGGACTCTTTATGGCTCTCGAAAGACGCATGTCTCGCGCAATGTTTTTGCAAACTGAGGTTGTTGAGCTTCGCCAGCTCTGCTTTACCCCCGGCAAAGTTTTTGAACCGGGTAAATACCTTGCCGGAGAGCTTCCCGACACGGCCTTTGAAATGGGCCTTGTCGAGAAGCTACCGCCAGTACGCGGCAAAAGTGAACAGCTTGAATAAAGAACGAGGTATTTTCTTCTGGGGAACCTTTGGAAGAACCGCCGTCCGATAGTAGCCCCCCTTAGCTAATAGTCCTTAGTTAACCGAGGCCATTTGACGAATGTTGGCGTCCCACTTGCGAGGTTCACTGGCTCGGCGGATATAGCGCCAGATTTGAGTTGCCGCCAGGGTTCCGTCTGCAACCGCCACAGAAACCTGGTTCAAGCCTTTCTTTAGGTCCCCCAAGGCAAAAATGCGGTCGTGGGTGGTTTGGCACATCTCGTTGGTGATTAGATTGTTGCCGTCCCAGGTCAATTTATCAATACCTTTGAGGTAAGCATTGTGATAGATAGAGCCCATATTGATCAGACCAGTAGTCGCTTCCACCACTGTGCCGTCGGCTAGCTTAATCCCGCTCATTTTGTGATTTTCGCCCAGAAATTCCGTAATAGGCGCTTCATAGAGGGGATAACCGTGTTCGGCTAGCTTCTGCCGCATCGCATCGCCAACGGAGAACAGGCCGTGAGTCAGCACAGAAATATAGGGTGTAAACCAGTTCAGCACAAAGGCCGCATTAATTTGGCTTTCTCGGCTTGCCAGTAGCACTGCTTTTTGATCCCACATGTCGTAGCCGTCGCAGATCATGCAGACATGGAGAGTGTAGCCGGCGTAGTCGTAAACGTTCTGCATATTCTCAAGCTCTGGCAAAACGTCCATTACGCCTGAGGCCGCAATTAGGTATTTGGTGCGAAACACCGGATAGGTACTATTTTTTCTGCCGACTTTGACTTTGACGCTAAAGGTTTCGCCCTCATCGATGACTTCTTCAACAAAACCCCGCAGATGGTCAGACCCCCAGGCAATGGCCTGATTGGTTCCGTGGTTTAAGATTGACCGTCCCGGCGTCTCAGGGTCAAACCCTAAATAGTTACGAGTATCCTGCATCCATACGGAGCGGCCCTTGCCTTTTTCAATCACTAAGCATTTGAGGCCGTAGCGGGCCAGATAAATGGCGGCAGATAAGCCTCCCATACCGCCACCGACGACGATGGCATCGTAGAGGGTATCAAGACGGGTATCTAAATTTCTATTGGAGAGTTTCATCGCGATTTCACCTCAGCTTGTTATAGAGAGAAAAATAGAGGGCAAAGGAGGCGATCGCGCTCTGATCCTCCTCTGCCCGAAGTGCGCCATGCGAAGATGCGCTATCTAATCAACGTTGGTTGAACCGACTTAGCCGACGAATTCAAGGCGAGGTTCAGAAACACCAGCGGACTCAGTACCCTTCAGATAGGCCAGTATAGTATCTGCATCAGAGACCTCAAAGGGGTCGGTAGGGCAGTTGTCGCCGTACTCTGGCTCGATAAAGATTTTTTCAATCTTGCTGTCGTTTACCAGCATAGAGTATCGCCAGGAACGCATGCCAAAGCCCAAGTTGGCCTTCTCAACCAGCATACCCATCTTGCGGGTAAACTCGCCGTTGCCGTCGGGCAGCAAAAACACATTCTTAGCGCCGACCTGCTTACCCCACTGGAACATGACGAAAGCATCATTAACGGAGACACAAACAATTTCGTCAACCCCTTGAGCCTTGAACTCTTCGTATAGCTCCTCGTAGCGAGGCAGGTGGTTAGAAGAGCAGGTGGGCGTAAAAGCACCCGGCAGAGAAAATACGACAACCTTTTTGCCGCCAAAAATATCTTGAGTGGTTTTATCCTGCCAGCGGTAAGGGTTGGGACCAGGTACGGACTCGTCGCGGACTCGGGTCTTAAAGGTGACGTTGGGGACTTTCTCAAGAAGAATCATGCTTTACCTCACTATTGATTAACAAGTGACAGATACTGCGTCTGCCCAGCTTTAGCTGTCTATCTTAGAATAATTCTGATTTGAAAATTAATCAAGTTAAACAATGACTCAATCCCTAAATTTGTTCTCTCTTAAAAATTACGCTTATACTAGAAGCATACATATAAGTAAGATGTGCAGATACATTGGAATATTGCCTTCGTCGATGCAGCGCTGTAAGGCACAGAGGCAGCATCAAGGATGGTTTGTGAGGCGATTATAGGAGTATGGAGTGATGGAACAGCAGGCCGATCAAATTATTCAAATTCTTAAGTCACGATCGCTGCGGGTAACGCCCCAGCGATTTGCGGTGTATGAAAATTTGCTGGCTCGCACCGATCACCCCACGGCGGATCAGCTGCTTGCCGATCTCAATCACGATGCACCGCGTACGTCTCAAGCAACGGTATACAGCTCGCTACAGGCGCTGCAAAAGGCAGGGTTGATTCGTGAAGTCCTCCTAGAAGAAGGCGTTTGTCGCTACGACGCCAATGTGGACCCTCATCATCATTTCCGCTGCCGTCAGTGCGGCGAGATTGAAGATGTGGCCTGGGAAATTTTTAACACCGTAGATTTTAACCGGCTCCGTCCCGGCCTAAAACCCGAAGCCTACGAGATGACGGTGCATGGCCTTTGCGATCGCTGCCAAGACAAAGGTTCTTCTATTTAGAGTGCGATATTAGCTCGTTGGGTCACCCAAACGTTAGCTCCAGTCTTCGCCACTAGCTTTTGCCCCTCGGCCCCGGTAAACGTCGCCGCGCTGATGGATCTCGTGCGTTTTGGCGAATAGAGCATCTTCATCAAGCTTCCACAGGGTCAGGACCTTGTCCAAATCGTTTTGAATATCGTAAGCGCCGGGAAAGCCCTTATAGCGAATGCGCAGCCGGGCCAGTTCAGCCAGATTGTAATCATCGGGCTGGGCCTGCAAAAGTTGAGCGACAACTTGGCGATCGCTGCGATACTGAGGATGCTGCTGTTCTTTGGAGGCTTCACCCATAACTTAAAGGTCGAACGACTGCTTAGAAAGACTACCAAAGGCAGATGATAGCGACAAAATTTTTTATAAATGGTTTAAGTGTTGCGATAGTAGGCTTGTCACATGCATTGTAGGCGACTGATTAGAGGTTTGTTCAGCTATTGTCATAGATGTCCGTCTATATTGTCTATGATTCTTCGTCGCCAGTAACTCTGTATCGCCAGTGACTCTGTATCGCCAGTGACTCTGTATCGCCAGTAACTCTGTATCGCCAGTAACTCTGCATCATCTGTAGCAATTTATCATCCATGATTATTTTTGACTTTTTATCCCTTGATCCGGGTTGGCTGGCCCGCTGGTCGCTGATTACGGGGCTGGTAATCGGCTTAACCTTGGTTTTTAGCCAAATTCTGTCCGCACTGCTGGACTTTGTGGTGTCTCGCATTTTGCCGACAGATTTTCAAGAATTTTATAAAAAAGTGCTGCAGCCCAAGCGATCGCTGCTGGGCATCGTCATTGGTTTGGGCCTAATTGATGCCTTTGCTATCCTGCTGCCGCTGGTTTTGTTTCAGCGATCGCTCTATTCATCGGTGGAATTTTTGCTGACCCTGGCGTTTACCCTGTCCCTGGGTTGGTTTACATCTCGCTGTTTCCAAGCCTACTTTGACAACTACCTGCTAGATGCCGCCGTTAAAGCAGGGCGCAAGGTGAACAGCGAGTTTCTGGTGCTGGCAAAGTTTTTTTCTAACTTTGCCATCGTTGTTATTTTGATTGTGACCTTTGGACAAACCCACAGCCTCAATATTTTTGGCGTCTTTGCCAGTTTGGGGGTGGGTGGTATCGCGATCGCATTTTCCGCTCAAAAAGTGTTAGAGCAGGTGCTGGGCGGCGTTGTTATTTTTATCGATAAGCCCTTTAGCATCGATGACTACGTGGGGCTTCCTGATGGTACCTACGGACGAGTAGAATCCATTGGGCTGCGCTCCACCAAAATTCGCACGTCGGGCAAGGGCACCCTGGCCATTGTGCCTAATAGCTCTATTATTCAGTCCACGGTGGAAAACTTTACCGGGGGCAAAAAAGTAATGGCTATTTTGTATCTCAACTTTTACCGGGTGATTCCTGAAGAAGAGCAGGCCCTAATTCGCCAGGTGATTCGAGAAAGCACCAGCGATATTTTCGGAATTGATGCCAAAAGTACAGATATCGCATTCCGCCAGCCGCAAAACGGGCGTAAGGCCAGCCAGGTGCAGGTGACGTTTTTTATTTTGGGATCTGGAGAGGTATCTATGGAGATTCGCCGCCAGGTATTAGATGTGGCCAATCGCAACCTGACCCGGCGGCTTAAGGAATACGGCATTGGCTTCGATATCGACGATCCCACCATTTATGTCGATTCACCCATTACGATTTAGGGCACCTTTTCAGTCTCCCGGAAACTATGTCTTTCTCTGATATTTCTGGCTTTTTTGAAACCCTACAGATTCCGACTGTGAATCTGCCTAGGGAAGTTATTTTTCTAATTTGCCTGCTGCTGTCTATTCTGGTTGGACGCTATACGCCGAGACTGGTAAATTTTTTGATCTGGCGGTTTTCTCCGGCGGATAACGTTAAGTCTTTATATGAAAACCTGATTGAACCGATTGAGGGCACCTTCCGCAGGGCCGGGACGCTGATTTTAATCTCAATGTCGATGGTGTGGCTGCGGGAGAGTAGCAGGGCGCTCCATGATTTTTTTAAGCCGTTTGTGGATCTGGCGGTTATTGTTAGCGTCGCCTGGTTGGCGTCGCGGCTGTTCCGTCAGTTTGTGCGATTCTACGGTATTGAGCTACTGCGCAAGTTTGGCCGAGAGGTGGATGAACTGCTGCTGGTTTTTGAAACCATTGCCAACGTCGCCATTGGCTTTATTGCGGTGCTGGCCTTTGCCCAAAGTCAGCAGTTTAATCTAATTGGTTTATTTGCCAGCGTCGGGATTGGCGGTTTGGCGATCGCCTTTGCGGCCCAAAAGATTTTGGAGCAGTTATTAAGCACCATTGTGCTCTACCTCGATCGCCCCTTTGTGCCGGGTGAATATATTCGCCTTTCCGACGGGCAACTGGGTCGGGTTGAATCGATCGGCCTGCGCTCTACCAAGATCCGCACCTCAGCCAAAAGCACTCTATATGTGCTGCCCAACTCCACTTTAATCAGCATGGAGATTGAGAACGTTACCCGCGCCAAAAAAGTTATGGTGCTGCTGTATATGGACTTTGCCAAACCCCTAGATGAACCGGATGCGGCTTTGGTAAAGCAGGTGATTACCCGCAGCACCGACTCCCTATTTGGCATTGATCCAGGCAGCACCAGCATTAGCTTTACCAACTCTGGCGACCCCGAACTTAACGGTCGTGCCCGCCCAACCCAAGCGCGAGTAACGTTCTTTATTTTGGGATCGAGCGAAAATTCTATTGAGCTGCGCAAGCGACTGCTAGAGCTGGCCAATGAATCGATGGCAAAAACCCTCAACGGCTACGGCATTGAGTTCACCATTGATGAACCAACGGTCTATGTTGAATCCCCAGTGACTATTTAAGCTGACCATTTAAGGGCGACAATTTAAGGGCGACAATTTAAGACTGATGATGAAGCTCAATGTTCGAGTGCGGGACCAGGGCTACCCGATTCTGTGTCTCCACGGGCATCCCGGATCGGGCCAGACGATGGATGTCTTTACGGCTCATCTGTCCAGGCGCTATCGCACTCTGGCTCCCGATCTGCGAGGCTATGGCCGCAGTCGCACGGCGATCGCATTTGATATGGGCGACCATTTAACCGATTTGCGGCAGCTCTTAAACGATTACGATATTGCCCACTGCCTTGTGCTGGGCTGGTCTCTGGGCGGAATTTTGGCAATGGAGCTGGCGCTGGCTTATCCAAAGCGGGTCAGCGGTCTGATTTTGGTGGCAACTGCCGCTCGGCCCCGGGGCAGCCATCCGCCT
>JBCDFX010000058.1:0-13635 GCA_039177155.1 Cyanobacteria bacterium P01_H01_bin.119 | reverse complement strand
TACACTACGCTGCTGCTAACCTCTCCGACAAAAACTGTGCCACCGACTCCAGCGACGCAGGATGCGGTGAACGATCTGACCCAAATGTATTCCAGCTGATTGGCTTATGTGCCTTAAACCTGAGCCTTATCTGGCGCGGGTTTGTCTTTGCGCAGCAGCTCGTGATACAGGGGAATGGTAATGATAAATTCGGTTCCCTGCTCAACGCTGGATCGGCAGGTCAGCTCTCCGCTGTGCTTTTCCGCAATGATTTGCTGACTAATGGAAAGGCCCAGTCCGGTTCCTTTGCCTACCGGTTTGGTCGTGAAGAAAGGATCAAACAGACTGCTGAGGGAAGCCGCCGGAATGCCGGGGCCGTTGTCGGCGAAGCAGAGACAAACCTGCTGGCTATCGGAGCGCCGAGTGGTAATGGTAATGCTAGGGCGGTAGTTGCGATCGCCTTGGGCCTGCTGCCACGCGTAAAATTCCTCCAGCGCGTCAATGGCATTGGCCAGCAGGTTCATAAACACCTGGTTCATTTGCCCCGCGTGGCACTCCACTAGAGGCAGATCGCCGTATTCTTTAACCACCTCAATGGCGGGCCGACTGGAGCTGGCTTTGATACGGTTGTGCAAAATCATCAGGGTGCTGTCAATTCCGTCATGAATATTAACGGCTTTGACCTCGGCCTCATCGAGTCGAGAGAAGTTGCGCAGAGATTTAACGATTTCACGGATGCGCTCGGTGCCCACCTTCATTGACGAGAGCAGCTTGGGCAAGTCGATTTTAAGAAACTCTAGGTCAATGGCTTCAATCCGCTCTGCGAGTTCCGGTGTGACTTGGGGAAACTGGGTCTGAAACAGCTCAACTAGATCCACGAGGTCGCGGGTGTACTCATCGGCGTGAAGCAGGTTCCCGTGGATAAAGTTAACCGGATTATTAATTTCGTGGGCTACCCCGGCCACCATTTGTCCCAGGCTGGACATTTTTTCGCTCTGCACCATTTGGGCCTGGGTGCGCTGAAGCTCTCGTAGGGTTTCGTTGAGCTGACGAGCCTGCTCCAAAGCGAGGGATTCAGAGACCCGGCTCTGCTGATATAAATCCGCCTGCTCAATGGCGATTCCCAGTTGGTTGGCCACGTCCTGAATCAGGCTAATTTCGCTATCGTGCCAGGGGCGATCGCTGCTGTAGTGTTCACAGGCAATAATCCCCAAGCGGTCGGCATGGGTGGTAATAACTGCCGCCAATCCGGCCAGCTTTAAGGGCCTGCCGCCCAGATCAAAGCGCCAGTCGGCCAGAGGATAGCGCTGGGCAACCGACTCGCAGTGAAATAGACTCTGGCTTAAAACAGCAGCCTTAATTTCGGCCTGATTCCACAAACTATCTTGCAGCGGGTAAGAGCTAGCCGTATCAGCCTGGGCTATGTAGCAGATTTCAAAGGTTTCATCGTCAGTTCGATACCACAAAAAAGTGCAGCGATCGACATTGAGCAAATCGCGTACTTCGTTGGTCGCAGACTCCAAAATCGTCTCCAGCTTTAGCGAGCTGCGGATTTGCATCGACAGCCGCCGCTTTAATAACTCTTCGTGATGGGTCATTTCCATCAGCTTGGCCTGGGTTTCCTGGAGCTGCTGGTTGACCTGCATCAGGTCGTTCATTGTATTTTCCAGCGCGTGAGACTTTTGGGTGAGCTGACAACTGTACTGAATGGACTGGGCCACCTCTCCCAGCATATTGATCACCAGCGGGGCATTGGTAAATTCGGCAGCGTCCAGTTCGTCAATGCCCAGCCAGGGCTGGGGCTGAACGGTGGCGGCATATTCATAAACGATTTCAAACTGGCCGTCAGCCTGCATTTTGCCAATCCGTGGCGTTTTTAGCAGGTGATGGTTGGGCTCAATTCTGACCTGCCCTTCGGGGGCGTTAAAGGTTAGGCCATAGGCCGCCTCCCGCACCGCATCGACCTCAAAGGACTGGGCCTTTTCGACCGCCATCGCCCAGAGATAGACCTGTAAATAGCCGCACTGAATCGGATCGCCCAGGACGCGATCGCCCCCGTAGGTACGCTGATAGTTTTGCAAAAACCGATGATTTTCTGGGGTGTTGACGCCCTGAAAATAGCTCCAGGCGGCGTAGTGACCTTGGGTATAGGCTGGGCCAATGCGCTGCACTTCCCCCTCCGCAATGCTGACGGCCATAATTGGAATCTCGTCTGGATCAATACCTGCCGCCTGATACTGAGCGTAAAAGCCCAAATTGCTGTCGCCGTTGATGGTGCTAAAGACCACATCAGGTTTTAGCCGTAGGATTTCCTTTAGGGTGTGGTTAAAGTCCTGATCGCCAAACAGGATATAGTCTTCCTGACCGACGACGGTGCCGCCCCCTTGCTTAAGATGAGCCCGGATCATTTTATTGGCTGTGCGGGGAAAGACATTGTCTGACCCAACCAGATACATCCGTCTGCGGCCCTGACTGAGCAGCCAGTCTACAGCGGGTTCAATTTGCTGATTTAGGCACAGCCCCGTATAAAAAATATTTTTAGACTGCTCCAAGCCCTCATACTGCACCGGATACCACAGCAGCCCGTTGTGGTGTTCAAAGACCGGCAGCACGAGCTTCCGACTGGGGGATGTCCAGCAGCCAAATACTGTTGCGACGTTGTCCCGCTTTAAGAGCTTTTGGGCCTTGTGGGCAAAGGTCTCTGGGTTAGATGCGCCGTCCTCGATAACTGCTTCAATGGGGCGCCCTAACACGCCGCCGGCAGCGTTGATTTCGGCGATCGCCAAAAGCTCTGCATCCTTGAGCGGCGTTTCGCTCATCGCCATGGTTCCAGTCAATGAGTGGAGAATACCCACACGAATCGGAGCGGAGGTCGTCATAGCACCAAGAGAGGAAAGTTATCGCGTTGGCCAAAACTATCTATCTGGCCAAAACAATGGTTAAATCTCCACCTTAAGATTCCCCGACTGAATCAGTTTGCCACATCCGGACTATCACCCTAGATCCGCTGGCAATCCCTGGTGCTAGCAATGCGCCGACTCAATCTACTGCTAAGCATAGCCACATCCACGTCTTTACGTAATCATATGGACGGGTTGTGGAATTGTACTCGGTATCATAGCGCGCCATTGGCGCTGTAATATCTTCAACTCCCACAGTCGCTTGATCTGCACTCACTCCATCTATTCCTAAATGTCGATGCCCATAAATAGCCCAATTCAAACAATTATTTCGCCTTATGTTCAAGACCTGGGTGGGTTTAAAGCTCGGCGGCTGCTTCCCAGCGATGCTGTGACTATGGTGGGACCGTTTATCTTTTTTGATCATTTGGGGCCTGCCGTTTTTCCAGCAGGCAAAGGGGTTGATGTTCGTCCCCATCCTCATATCAATTTGGCGACGGTGACATACCTTTTTGAGGGGGCCTTGCTTCATCGCGATAGCTTGGGAACGGTGCAGGAAATTCGCCCTGGAGAGGTCAATTGGATGACGGCTGGAAAAGGGATCTCTCACTCAGAGCGATCGCCCGACGCTGAACGGGCAGCAGGCTCAACCCTGCACGGCGTGACGCCTTAAGTCCAGCTTAGGGCCATGAGCTCATCGGCCATTTCAAAGTTTGCCGTTGCCGACTGTACATCGTCTAAATCGTCTAGAGTATCCATCATTTTTAGCAGCGATCGCGCCTGTTCTGCATCGGTCACCTCTAGCGTGCTGCTGGGAATCCAGCGTAAATCCACCTGGCTGACGGTATAGCCACTTTGCCTAAGCGCATTGCTTAAGGCTTCTAAATCCCCCGGCGCGCAGTACACTTCTGCGCCGGGGGTATCCTCGTCTACGTCTTCAACTAGCGCGTAGGACTCGGCACCGCCTTCTAGGGAAGCCTCTAGCAGGGCATCTTCATCGATATCGCCTGTGAGAGTAACTACCCCTTTTGAGTCAAACATCCAGCTTACGCAGCCTGTTTCCCCAAGGTTGCCGCCATTTTTGCTGAAGGCCGAACGTAAATCGGCAGCGGTGCGATTGCGGTTGTCGGTTAAGGCTTCAATCATTACCGCCACCCCGCCCGGCCCGTAGCCCTCGTAGCGAATCGCCTCTAGATTGCTGTCAGAGCCCAGTTGCCCAGAGCCTTTAGCGATCGCTCGTTCAATATTATCGTTGGGCACTCCTGCGGCTTTGGCCTTATCAATAGCGGTGCGGAGCTGAAAATTCCCCGCCGGATCGGCGCTACCGCTGCGGGCTGCCACAATAATTTCCCGTGAAAGCTTGGCAAATACCTTGCCCTTGACCGCATCGACCCGGGCTTTTTGTCGCTTAATATTGGCCCATTTGCTGTGACCTGCCATAGCCGTATGACCGTTCTACCTCTCGCTGTGGTGATTTAAAGTTTGAATTTCGCAATTTTACTTATAACCTAGCAGCACAAAGAGCCGCGCCAATCAGCCCAACGTCCCCGTTAAGCACAATATGGACGGGAACATTCTCTAATAAAACGCTGATGCGCCCTTTGTCGGTAAAGGCATCCATAAACGGGCCAGACTGCATCAGCGGCAGATTTTTCGCGGCGATGCCCCCGGCAATGTAGAGCCCACCATAGGGCAGCAGCTTCAGCGCTAAATTACCCGCTTCAGCGCCGTAGGCGGCGGTAAAAATCTCCATGGTCTTTTGGCAAAGGCGATCGCCCTGCTCGGCTGCTCCCTTTGAAATCACTGCTGCCGGATCGATCGATTTCTCAGATTTGCCGGCTTCCCGCTCCCAAGCGTCGATGGCCTCAGCAATATCCGGGGTTTCGGCGGCAAACTCGCGATCGCGCAAAAACTGATAAATGGCCACAATGCCCTGACCAGAAACGACCCGCTCGGCAGAAATGCGAGTAATGCTGTGCTTATCGAGCAAGTATTTCAGCAGTTGAAACTCCATCTCCGAGCGCGGCGCAAAGTCGGCGTGGCCCCCTTCGGAGGGAAAGACCCGGTAGTTATCCCCCAGATGAATTAAATATCCCTGGCCCAGTCCGGTGCCGGCTCCAATTACGGCAATGGGCGCTTTGTCTTTAGGCTCCCCAGCCTGCAGGGTATGTAAATCTTTTGGCCCTAGCCCCAGCACGCCGTAGCCATTGGCCTCAAAATCGTTGATCAGCTGCACCGCATCTAGGGTTAGGGCATCACATAGGCGATCGCCGCTAAGGGACCAGGCCAAGTTGGTGAGATTTGACGTGTTATTAACCACCGGGCCAGCAATGGCAAAGCAGGCTTTTTGGGGGGCAGACGGTTGCCCAGTCTTGGCTTCGGCATCACTCAAAAACTGGCGCACCATCGGCACCAAATCAGAGAAGGCCGCGCTAGCAAAGCGGTCTTCGTAGTGGGTGATCATTTGCCCACACAAATCGGAAATAGGAAGGCCGGATTCGTTTTCGGGCGCTTTTACTAAACGCAAAATCGTCTTTGTCCCGCCAATATCGCCCGCGAGCAGTTGAGTCATTGTTTTAGCGTCAAATTGTTCTAGAGTGAGCTGGACTTAGAGCGAGCTGAACTTAGAGCGAACTGAATTACAGGATGCCCGGTGCGGCCGATGCTGCCTGTGGTTACCATACCGTGAAGCTTGCAGTTGGGCTGGAGTCCGCGAAAATTCAGCTAACTCAATTGTCGCAGCTCATCATAAACACTGGTGCCGATTTGTAACGCCTGATTGAGCAACCGGCTATATTCGTTGGCCTCTGCATCAATTTGAAAAGTCTTTAGAGTCGTCAGATTGTGCTCAATGCTGGCAAAGAGGTCTTGGCGGCGCAGAATAAATCGCTGATGCTTGCGCAAGATAGCCTCTGTCTTAAGAGCACAAATCAGACTTTCGCGGTTGAGGTACAGCGCCTCAAGAACGGTCTCTCGGTTTTCAAGGTTAGAGCGCTGGGGGTTGACCGTCTGCAGCTCATCTAAAATCTCAATGGCCTGCAGGATTTCGTGAAAGCGATCGATTTCATCGAGCAGATGGTTTAACGTCGTTAACTGTCGCCCCCGATAAATCCAAAAGCCAATCCACAGAAGGGTAAGCGCGATCGCTCCGCCTACTCCTAGCAGTAGAAAAATCCCCAGCCCGGCGGCTCCCGTTCCCCGAATGCCCCGCCCCATCAGCAGCGCCGTGGGCACGCATAAAATCATAGCCACCCCTAAAATGGGCAACTGGCTCCCCGCCCAGCGCAAAATCTGACCGGGCGATCGCAGCCCTGACAGACGATAGGCCCACCCCATAGCGGTGGCCGTGATATCTAATCCGGTGAGCCGATCAATCTCTGACTGAGGAATCCGCAAATTGTCTAGGGTTGAACTCGATAAAGCCACATTGACTGATGCCGATTTAAGCAGCGTTAAAGTTTTGACTCAGCGATTACTGGCCCAATAAAGAGACCAGGGAGCGAAACACCTGGGCATAAAAGTTGCCGTCAATCTCCGGGCGAAAGATTTGAAACGGTTCTCCCGGCGCACCAAAGAAAGGCCGCAGTGTCCAGCCCAGTTGGGAGCCCACCAAACCATACAGCACCAGCCAACCCTTAAGCAGCTGATCTCGCATTTTGTCCTGGTTGGCTATGTCGTCAGCGACTTTGCGCATGCCCCGGTAAAACAGGTTAATGCCTACCAGTCCGGTCAGGGCCATCACCAGCACATTTAGCAGTAAGAAGAAGTTGTAGCCCTGAATCGAAATCAGAAAAAATAGCACTACCGGCGCAAAGCTAAACATCAACACGCTGATCACCGCCACCGCCGTCATCAGCAGAGCGCTGTACTGGCGAAAGTTGAGCTTAGAGCCAAATAAAATATCAAAGAAAAATAGCGTCGGCAAACAGATCATCAGCGTCACCAAATAGAGGGCCGGCAGCTTAACAGCCGACGAAATCATCTGCAGCCAACTGCTCGACGATCCAATAATGGCCCCGTAAATCGCAAAAAAGGTGCAGCTCGCAATAAGCAGCGAAAGCACCTTACTTTCTAGTTTGATATCTTTGCGAATCTCGTCTAAGAACGCTTCGCGATCGCGAAGCAGCCGAATCAACACTGCAAAATGAGTCATAAGCCCCAGCCTCTCTTCCACTCCGCCAAAGGACTACAGCAGCAGCAGGGGCGATCGCGGATGGTGATTTGCAAAGAATCTGTGTGCTCATCAGCTCGGAGCAGTCAGTTGAATAAAGCAAGGCTAAATTTGCGGATTTAGCACTGTCGATCCGGTCAACGGAAACCTATGGTCAAATCAGCGCCCTATGCAGCCGCCCACAAAAGAGTTTTATCACCATGGTTTCCATCCGCCCCCGTACATCCCCCAGCGCAACCTTTCGTAAACAGACCCTAGCTGCAGTCGCGATCGCCGTAGCCGCGACCGAACTTGCCAACGACGATCGCAGCTATGCTCTTTATCCCAACGGTATAGATCTCAACGCCGACATTCCCTGCCGTAGCTGTACTCGCCAACCCGAGGCGATTAGCACCAGCCTAATCGAGCAGTCCACCGTTGCTGTAGACTCCCACAGTGCGATTCGCTGGTCCGCCTCAAGTCATTTCTCCCCTAAACAGGCTAATGCTGAGTCTGATTTAGCTCTGAGTAGCCCAAACCAGGTGCGATATCTGCAAAAGCGTCTTAACCAGCATGGCTTCGATACTCCGATCGACGGTGTGTTTAGCGACCAGACCAAACAGGCTTTAGCGCAGTTTCAGGCCATCCACGGTCTAAAGGCTGGTGGCAGCACCTTAGATGCTGAAACCCTAGCGCTGCTGCAGGGCGACAATCAGCCCCCGCCTACTCCCCAAGCTGAACCTGCCTCAAGCCGGGCTTTGCTGCGTCAGGGCAGTCAGGGCGCGATAGTCAGGCAGCTTCAGCAACTGCTAATTTATCAAGGCTATATTCTGCAAATTGACGGCTACTACGGGCCAGAAACCCAGCGGGCCGTCACTGAATTTCAGATTCTGCACAACCTAAGCGCTGACGGTGTGGCGGGGCCAGAAACCATCCGGAGCTTACTGGCCGCCTCCCATATTCAAACTTAAGTCACTTAAACCCTAATTGACTTCCCTAACTGACTTGCCTGACTGAGTTCCCTGGCTGAGTTCCCTAACTGAGCTCTAAGCGCGCTCCATATCGGCAAGAGACTTTGGTACCCCGGCAGTTAGGATATCGTGTCCCGACTCGGTGACCAGCACGTCATCTTCAATGCGGATGCCGATACCGCGCCAGCGATCCGCGACCTGCGGCTGTCCTTCTTCTGGTTCATAGCTGGGACTGATATAAATACCGGGCTCCACCGTAACAACATTGCCCGGCTGAAAGGGCTGCCAGGTCTTATCTGAGTTACGCAAAATTCCGGTGTCGTGCACATCTAGCCCTAGGAAGTGGCCTGTGCCGTGCATAAAAAAGGCTTTGTGCTTTTTCTCCTCAATTAGGGTGTCTATTTCACCTGCTAACAGCCCCAGTTCAACTAACCCCTCAGTAATGACCCGCGTGGCGGCGTCATGGAAGGCGTTAAACGGATTGCCGGGCTGAACCTGCTCAATCGCTTTGAGCTGGGCCTCCAGCACAAGCTCGTACAAAATACGCTGCTCAGGGGTAAATAAGCCGTCTACAGGAAAGGTGCGCGTAATATCGGCGTTGTAGTAGTCGTAGACGCATCCGGCATCGATAAGCAGCAGGTCGCCCGCCTGCATCTGCCGGTTATTCTCGATGTAGTGCAAGATGCAGGCATTTGCTCCAGAGGCAACAATAGAGGGATAGGCCGGCCCCATCCCGCCGCCGCGACGGAAAATATGCTCCATCTCAGCCTGAATTTCGTATTCGTAAAGGCCAGGGCGGGTCATTTCGCGGGCCGTATTGTGCGCTTTGATAGAGAGGGCGATCGCTTGACGCATAGGCTTCAGCTCTTCTGGGCCTTTGATCCGCCGTAGACTCTGCAGCAGCAGCTTGGCATCTTCGATGGCTACCGGCCCGGTGCCTCGCTTAACATAGGTGCGAATCAGCCGCTGCCAAAGGCCCAGTATCGTGGCGTTAAAGCCGCGATCGCCGCCAAAATGGTAATACAGCCGATCGGCACCTTCGATGTACTGGGGCAGTTTTTCATCTAGCTCGGTGATGGGATACACCTCATCAGCCCCATAGCGCTCTTTAGCCGCTTCTACCCCTGTGCGAGTGCCCGACCAGATTTCTTTTTCCTTGTCTTTGGGCCGCACAAACAGCACAAACCGATGCTCCTCATGGTGGGGAGCCAGCACCGCCACGGCCTGGGGCTCATTAAACCCAGTTAGATAAAAGAAGTCGCTGTCTTGGCGAAACGGATATTCCACATCGTTGTGCATCACCGCCATGGGCGCACTGCGAAAGACCGCAGTGCCCTGCCCGATGCGGGCCATCACCGCCGCTCGCCGCTGCCGATAGCATGGGTTCATAGCATCCACGTTCCGAATCGTTGCCTACTTAAGTTGTACACTCTCAGAAAGTTAGCCGAAAGCGTACACCACTCTTAAAGCCGTGTGCAGTGTTACTCTTCTACTGACGGATCAGCTTCGGTGGCCTCCGCCGGAGTAGCGCTGGGGTCAGGAGCCGGGGGGGTAAATCGATAGCTAAACGTTTGCACCTTCATACCGCTAGCGGGCAGGTTGGCAGGCCGAATCGTGAGGCGATCGCCCCCACCTCGGCTAATCTGCGCTCCAGACATCAGAGTGAGAAAGTCTTCTAGCGGCACTAAATCACAGTTGGTATCATCGGCGGCATCGGTGCGGTAGTGGGTCGGAATCACCAGCTTTGGACTGAGAGTACGCACCGCAGCAACGGCTTCTTCCGGGCCGTAGGCTTTAGGCCCATTGCCAACGGGTACAAACAGCACATCTGGGCGACCAATTAAAATCTGCTCATTAATGCCAATGGGCGCTGCAGCCCCACCCATGTGCACAATATTGACGCCGCCCTGAGTCCACTTCCAAATAATATTTTCGCCGAAGCGACGGCCCCCTTCTCGGTCGTGGGCAACCGCCGTTCCCTGAATCAAAAAGTCTCCAAAGCGATAGTCTCGGCCCTCATCCAATAGACGCGGATTACCCGGAACGTTGGTCAGATCTCCCTCATCCAGCAGACGGCTACTAATTAGCACCAAATCTGACTCTACTTGGGGCACTCGGTAACCTGCCGTGCAGCCCAGAGTGCGAAACGGATTGACCAAAATTCGCCGACCGTCTCCCACAAAGTAAAAGCAGGTATGGCCTAGCCACTGCACGACTACGCTGCCGCTACTTTGAGCCTGGGCCTGCTGCCATTGGGCTGTCAACCCCAATCCAAAAGCTCCCAACACCCCGGCACCTACATTGCGAATTAACTGTCGTCGTTTCATACACGCCTCACCATTGCTCCAGCCCATCTGAGGGGCAACACACATTTAACTCAGCAGCCCACAACGGTCCAAAACAGCCCGAACGGCTGCAAGCCAGACTGCCCCTATACCAGCGATCTCAGAGATATCGAGTACGCCAAGCCAGCTGACCAACGCTGCGGAGCAGCCAGTCTGGTTGACAAAGCTACACGCTAGCCTGCTGTAGGCTAAACAGCCCAGCAAAACTCGGCGCTATAGGCCAGTTAGCTAAGGTCATATTACAGAAAATAGCGTTAAGCAATAAAAAAATTCGCTCCCCCATTTTGTAGCAGCAGATCCACCCCTTTCGCGAATCGCAGCTGCACTGGGATAAAGAAGTCCAGCAGCCATAAACTGTTCCAACTCAAACGCCAGAATTTCTCAAACGCCAGGCTCTGGATTTTAAGCAGATATGGGCGATCGCGCCGGCAACCCAGTCAAAAAATTGTTGAGCAAATCCATCCCCGCCGCCGTCAGCACGCTCTCTGGATGAAACTGCACCCCCTGTATCCAGGGGTAATCCCGGTGACGCAGCCCCATTACGGTGCCGTCATCTACCCAGGCGGTGATTTCTAAGCAGTCGGGCCAACTTTGGCGATCGACCACTAGGCTGTGGTAGCGAGTCGCTATAAAAGGTTGATCCAGTCCTGCAAAAACGCCGGCCCCAGTGTGGTGAATCTCAGAGGTTTTTCCATGCATCAATGCCATCGCCGCTGTGATACGGCCTCCAAACACCTGACCAATACTCTGGTGACCAAGGCAAACACCTAAGATAGGCAAGGTTTTGTGAAATTTTTCAATTAGCGCTAGAGAAATGCCCGCATCATCGGGGGTGCCAGGGCCAGGTGAAATCACGACGCCATCTGGCCGGTGCTGCTCGACATCAGCCAGGGTAATTTGATCGTTACGGTATACCTGAATCTCCCTTGCTACCGGCAGGGTTTGCCCTAGCTCACCGAGATACTGAACCAGGTTGTAGGTGAAGCTGTCGTAGTTGTCGATAACTAAAATCATAGCTGCATATGACCTGCGGACTGATAACCGATTGACAGCTGGCGGACTCGGCTGGTCAAAACCAGAGGTCATAAAGCTGAGTCAGCTCAAGAATAGGCGGCAGCAGTAAGCACAAGGCCACGGCAACAGAGGTCAAGGCTGCGATGAGTACCGCGCCCGCAGCGCAGTCTTTGGCGATCTTAGCCAACTCATGATACGTTTGCTGCACCGTCAAATCCACCACCGACTCTAAGGCAGTGTTGATTAGCTCTAGCGTCAAAACGGCACTGATGGTTAGACATAAAATAGCAATTTCTACCCGGCTAAGGTGCAATACCCAGGCCAGGGTCAGCACCAGCGCCGCAATGCTGCTGTGGATACGAAAATTGCGCTGGGTGCGAAAAGCATAAACAATACCCTCTCCAGCATATTTAAAGCTTACAAATAGGTTGGATGCCACCTGCCACGCCATAGCCCGGTCGGTATTGGGGCTGGGTTGAGCAGTCTTGTCGAGCACTTTAGACGCTTGCTCTGAAGTTGGCATAGGCTATAAGTCTGAAACAAAATATTCCTAAAACGAAGCTGTAGCAGTCATTAGTCTGGTCAGGAAGAAACTGCAACTCAGATTGCTTATAAAATCCACATCGGCAGTACTCGGTGCGCTAAGCAATCCGATAAATAGGTTCTGATCAGGACTGTAGGTGCCTGATCAACGCTTTGTCCAAGCTATTCCATAGTAAGCCTGATTTCAAGCCTGCCATCGAAGTCATAGGACAGATCGCTGAGGTGATCCAGAGTCCGCGCTTTTTTCATTCACCTATATGGGCAATTGGATTAGCGCTGCAAAGCCACTCAACCCTGAAGCTGGGTGACCAACTGCCTCTGCTGCGCCAGCATCTCTGCCAGGTCGTCTTCGCTGGGGTGATCCCAGCCGAGTAAATGCAGTAAGCCGTGGGTGGCCAGCCACTGCAGTTCGCGATTGAGGCTGTGCTGCTGTTCGTGGGCCTGCGCTTGAGCGGTATCGAGTGAAATAACCAGATCACCCAGGTAGAGCGGTTCAGCGGTTAGCAGTTCTGGAACTTGCGGCCCCGCAGTTTCTAAAGCTGCAAAGGCCAGCACATCGGTAGACTGGTCGCGATCGCGGTATTGACCATTGAGCTGCCGTATCTGAGGATCGCCGGTAAGCTGCAGCCCCAAAGCATACTGTTGAATCGGAGATAAATTGACCGCTAGAGCGTTTAGCCAGCGCTCAAACCACTGCTGCCAAACTGCTTCTGACGGCAGGCGATCGCGCCAAGGCCAGTGCTCTGCTATCTCTACCCAAACCTCAACGTGGCGGACGGGGTCTGAGCCAGCCTGAATGACGCTCATCTTATCCATCACCAAATTAACGGTATGTCATCAAAATAAGACGGCTCCTAGCGAGTGAGGTAAGACAACCCCACCAGCAAACCCACTAGACCAAAAACCGTCAAAGTAAAATGGAATAGAGACTTTGCCCCTTTGCGAACCATATTACGCATGGCCAATTTGACATAGCTGGGAGGCGCTTCTTGGGAGACCGGAGAGTCAGATGGGGAACTGGGGGCAGCAGCCGGAGACGATGGAGAGTCTGACATAATTAACAAGATTGATAGCGGTTTATGGGCAGTTGCCAGTCCGATTATTTCCATTGTGGCTCAAGCTAGCGGCGTTAGTCTCCTCAAGCCCTCAGCTGGGCTTTACCCGCATCAGGGGTTGACCAAACTCAACTGGATCAGAATTCTCCACTAAAATTTCAACAACTTCTCCAGAAATTTCTGCCTCAAGCTCATTCATCAGCTTCATTGCCTCAATAATGCAAACGGTCTGACCGCTTTGAATGCGATCGCCCACGTTGACAAATGGCGATTCGTTAGGGGCTGGGGAGCGATAAAAGGTGCCCACCATCGGTGAGGTGATTTCCAGTAAATCTGAAGTGACGGTTGGCGGTGGGGTGGACGCTGCTGACGGTTGAGCAGTAGCGGGCTGGGGAGCTGGGGCCGGGCTCGGCATTGCCCCACCAGAGCTGGTCGATGCTGCCGGCAGCCGTGTTGCTGCATCAGCAATTAGAACAGGGGCAGGAGCCGACTGCTTGCGCAGCGTCAGCTCAAAATCTGCGCTTTTTAGGGTGAGCTCTGCCACATCGCTTTGGTTAAGGGCAGCCACCAAATCACGCAGTTCGCTAAAACTTAAGTTCACTGAAATCAACTCCTGGGGATGGGGCAACCGAGGGATGCCTAAACAGTAGATAGATAGCGCGCTAAGACTCTCTGCCG
>JBCDFX010000057.1:0-13931 GCA_039177155.1 Cyanobacteria bacterium P01_H01_bin.119 | reverse complement strand
TGAGCAACGCTCTAACCCCTGGCGGCAGGCGATCGCAAAAGCGATTCAAACGTTTATGCTGCAGCCCGTGCCTAGCTGGCTGTTGTTTCAATATGTGCGGCGTCCCGAAACGATTCGCAACACCTTGAAGAAGGTCTATCTCGATCAAAGCGCCATCACCAACCAACTGGTGGAAGAGATTCGCCGACCGTCCTGTGACCCCGGCGCAGCTCGGGTATTTGCCTCGGTGTTTAAGTCACCCCGAGGAGACAGCGTAGATCAGCTACTGACCCGTTTATCATGCCCGCTGCTATTGCTGTGGGGTGAGGGCGATCCGTGGATGGACACTCGCAGCCGCAGCCGCAAGTTTCATCAGCACTACAGCGAGCTGACAGAGCATTTTTTGAACGCGGGTCATTGCCCCCATGACGAAGTGCCGACTCAGGTCAACGAGCGGATAAAAGATTGGGTAGTACAGGTTGTTGCGCCACAGTCCGTTTAAGGTACAGAGGATGACGTGGCTGGCGCTGTTGGGTCCACCCGAGACAGTAGCATTTGCTTAAATAAGGAGATAAAAGCTGATACGCGGCGCGATCGCGCCCGAGTAATTGCCCTCCATTGCCCCAGGCGAGGATAATCTGACCTGCTCGCCGCGCTGCCGTTAGCAAATATGCATCGTTTTCGGGGCCGATGGGATCAGATGCTTGGTGCAGGTCAGTTGGCTTAGGGGTACGCCAGCCAAATAGGTTGACTACCTCTAATTGGGTATATCCCCAGCGTTGAGCAAACCCTATACATCGCCGAATAGTGGGATCCTCCATACGATGGTCGGCGGTGCTGGGGTTGAGCATAATAAACACTAGCCATTTAGAATTCTGGGGCCATTCAGAGCTCTGGGCTGCGATCGCGTCCCAGGCTCTTACTAAGCTGTATCGATAGCAGCGGGTGTGGTCAAAGGTCGCTGCTCTATTGATGCCGTCCGTCTGAACGCTTGCTACCATGGCAATAATGTTAATTTTTTTTAAACCTTCTGAATATCAATAATGCCCATAGCGATCGCTAATCCATTTGACAAAACCGTGAACCAGGCACCCTGTAGATTTATGACCTCAACAAGACTCAATACCGAGATCTGAAGGGCATTACAGGTCTTTGAGGCAAGCTCATATTTGGCAGCTGCCTCTGTCGCTTTGTTCGCATTGCTGAGAGCACCGAGTATCTCTGAGATTCCTGTCATTAAAGCATCTGCATACAGCCCGGCTCAAACCTCTCGCGGGCTGTTATTGCAATGATTTCAGAGACGAGCTAGCTGCCTTTTGACTCAAGTCTGCTGAAATCGAGTTTTCAACATTAGCCAATTTTGAGGTGTCTGCTGTGAGAATTTTTCTGGGCTTTAGCCCTGCACTCCGCTTAAACCTGCTGTTTTTATTTATTGGCGGACTGTGCTTTTGGGCCGGACTCGCCGGACTTCTGCCAGCTCTCCCCCTCTACATTGGCGAATTTGGCGCCACAGGCCAGCAAATTGGCTGGGTGATGGGCTGTTTTGGGGTGGGGCTACTGGCAATTCGACCTCAGATGGCAAAGCTTGCAGATAATCGAGGCCGTAAAGTCGTACTGATGGTTGGGCTTAGCGCGATCGCCGCTGCGCCGCTGGGATATTGGCTCGTGGCCTACTGCCCCGATTGGACCATATCGCTATCTGGTTCTGAAACAGGATGGCAGATAGATATTCGGATTCTGCTATTGATGGTGATGCGGGCATTTCATGGTATCAGTATTGCCGCCTATGTGACTGCCTACAGCGCCTTAATTGTTGATTTGGCTCCCCCAGGCAGCCGCGGTGAACTAATCGGCTATATGAGTCTAGTCAATCCGTTGGGAATGGCGCTGGGACCGGCCTTAGGCGGTTTTTTAGTTGACTCAGCCGGGTTCCAAGCAGTTTTTCTCGTGACAGGCGGCTTGGGACTGGTGGGCCTAATGGTGTCAAGCCGGGTTGTTGAGACCATCAAACCCGCGATCGCCAAACCCTCAAGTTCTAAAGAATCTCAGCTGTTTTGGCGTTTGATTTTAACACCCCGCGTCAGGATTCCGTCATTGATTTTGCTGCTGGTTGGTCTTGCCTTCGGTGCCCTAGCGACCTTTATTCCGCTATATGTTCAGGAGCTAGAGCTAGAGTTAAACGTGGGTTTAATTTATGCTGCCTCGGCTCTGACCAGTTTTATTGTCCGGTTTTTGGTCGGTTCAGCCTCAGATCGCCATGGCCGGGGACGATTTATCACCTTAAGCCTGTTGCTCTATACCCTAGCGATGACCGTCATGTGGCTAGCCCAGAGCAGCAGCTTTCTGATTCTGGGCGGACTGATTCAGGGCGCTGCCGCTGGGACTCTTATTCCTATGATTGCGGCCCTGATGGCCGATCGCTCCCAAGCCGATGAGCGGGCCAGAATTTTTGGACTATGTATGGTTGGGTTTGATGTCGGCATTGCCGTTGCCGGGCCTGTCTTTGGGCAGCTTGCAGACGTTATCGGCTATCGCAGCATCTTCGGGATGTCCGCAGTAATGACCTTTATCGGACTGTTTATTTTTGTGACCACCTCAAGCAAAGACGTGGCTCACTCCTTGAGATTTGCGCTGAGCCACGGTAGAGATGTTTACGCTATCGATCAAGCGTAAGCCCGATTCAGAGACAGCTAGACTCCGGCAGCCCATACAGTTTGCATACCGTAACCTAGGGTATGCAAACCCGCCGAAAGGTTCGGCCAGAGTTGCGAGTCAAATTGCTTCTGTACTAGCGACTCCAGCAGCACTAATGGTCAAAACAAAAACGGGCGAGAAGGGATTCGAACCCCTGACACCGTGGTCCGTAGCCACGTGCTCTAGTCCACTGAGCTACACGCCCTCAGTAGGTCTTTAATGTAGCATAACCATTACATCAATCAAACGATTCTTATGAACGATTCTTATGAGTCTGCTAAGGGCACCCTCAGCCACCTAAATGCCCAAGGGCAGCTCAGCATGGTCGATGTGTCCGGTAAGGAGGAGAGCGTCCGTAGTGCGATCGCAGTGGGCGTCATTCACATGAGTGCTAAAACATTGACGGCTATCGAAGCAGGCAACGCACCCAAGGGAGACGTAATAGCAACCGCACGGCTAGCTGGTATTATGGCGGCCAAACAAACCGCTCAGCTGATTCCCCTGTGTCATTCCCTTCCTCTACAAAAAGTTGCCGTTGAAATTACCCCTGATGCCCAGCTTCCCGGCTATCGACTCCGGGCCGAAGTCAAAACCAAAGCGGAAACCGGAGTTGAAATGGAAGCCCTTACCGCCATATCAATTGCAGCTTTGACGCTTTACGACATGGCCAAAGCGCTCGAAAAGTCGATGGAAATCGGCTCCATTTACTTACTTAGCAAAACTGGTGGCCAGTCTGGAAACTACTATCACTCAGAGCAGATCGCGCCTTAGAATAAGTAATAGACCTGATATTTTTGAAACGCTTCCATGCCTCCACGCTGGCCTCGCAAACCCGATCGTGCAAACGACCCCGAATATCGCAAACTAGAAGACCGCATGAATTTTGCGGTCCATGTTGCACTCTTTACCGCCACTAATTCTGGGCTATGGTTCGTCCATAACCTTAATCCGCAATGGGCAGACTTTGTCAACTGGGTTACCCCCATTTGGCTTACGGCTCTGCTGGGTCACGGCGTATATATTTTTGTCATTGCCGACTATTCTGGGCCGCTTAAATCTGATAGTGCCGTGTCCTCCAATGACGGAGGTGAGTAAGATAAGCCAATGGCATACAACAATTCCAGCGAAGCTATCGAGACCCTAGCTGCCGAAATTGCTGAAAATGTCTATATGGACATTGCTAAGTGGCATCTTTATTTGGGTGATGCGAAGCTGCATACGCCTCTAGCAGAGCAGCTTTATCCCTTGCTGATCAATCAAACCCTTAATGAAGAGGCCGTTCTGTCTGTTTTACAAAGCACCACAATCAAACTCGGCGGCGGTCGCTATGAGCTGCCGCTAGTTGAACTGTTACCCCTACAGTGTCAGATGCGCCTTATGGATATTCTTGAAGAGTATCAAAAAAAGCTTTAACTCCTATGGCCCAGCTAGCAGACTGACTAGATGGCCTAGCTCAGGCAAAATTAACGCCTCCATCCCTAATTTGACCGCCTTAGTAGAGCCCGGCAGCGAAAAGACAAGCTGAGAGTTCAATACGCCCGCCACCGCCCGGGACGCTATGGCGCGGGGGCCAATTTCTTCGTAGCTAAGCTGTCGAAACAGTTCGCCAAAGCCAGGAAGGGTTTTGGTCAGCAGGGCCGCGATCGCATCATATGTCGTATCACGAGGTGCAATTCCCGTACCCCCGTTTAAAATAATTGCTTCTGCAGCAGTGCCGGATAACTGATAAAGCAATTGCTGAATAGCACTGGGCTCATCTTGAAGGATTTGGTATCCCTCCAGGCGATGATTTGCCTCCCTCAGCAAGGTCTTGATCAACTGTCCGCTGCGATCGGTATCAGCGGTGCGGCTATCACTAACCGTTATTACATATACCCGCGCTCGTCGGGCTAAAGTACTGCCGTGGGGAAGCACCATGGTAATTAGCTCCCGTGATAATTAACTGCCACGACGACTAGCTTTTAGTTAATCCATTTTGCTCGGCATAACGATCCATAAAGCGAATAAAGCGATCCCACTCTTCCACGCTCTTCATAACGTAAACGGCTTCTAGGCCGGCAGGCTCGCCGTTAACAAACCTAGCATTAACAACACGGCTGCTCAGTTGACCTTCTTGATCAACCAAATAGAGCCCCGTAACGTCGCCATTCTCTCCATCTAGGGCTTTGGGGTTGTCAAAGTAAAAGGTCGCTGTTCCATTGGTGCCATCCGGAGCGCGGGTAATGCGAACATCGGGAATCGTCTCTTCAGCAATGCCTTGAATAAATTGAATCTCAGCCATAGAAGTAAATTTGCGTATACATTAACGTGTTATTTTCCCACTTCATCGAGGCTTATGGAAAGCGCCAGGGCCAGATTTAACCACCCAGCTCCCGCGCCTGCGCAAAACCTGTAGATTTCGCCACATTCCAAACAGCCTTAATCGAGTATTACTATGGAAAGCCGGTGCATAGGCTAGCTGTGGCAGCTTAAGTATGGTCTTTTTAATTTTATTAGCCCTTGCCCTCGGCGCTGTTGGAGCCCTTTTACTGCTGCTGGTAGGGCTATTTGAAGCGCCTTGGCCGGTGCTGCTGGTAGGGCTGCTCTTAGCGCTGGTTGCATTACAGCGGATTGCGGTTCAGGCCGAGGAAATGCTTGCCGTAGACGAAGCTGATATTGCTCCAAAAAGCCAACCTCTCAACGTTTCCTCTCAGCAGGCTGAGCCTAAGCTCAGTGAGCCATCTCAGTCGTTATCTTATCGAGGCGTTCGCTACACCCAGACATCGCCCGCCCAGCCCTCAGAGGCAAGCAGTGATAGCAAAGAGGGCTGGATGCTATTGGAGGGCGTCTACCGGGGTAAGCACTGGAGAGCGACCCAAAGACCCTGCAAATCTGCCGCTAACGCTGACGAAGACCTGATCTACAGAGGCCAAAAGGTCAAAAAGCAGCCACCGGCCCATTAGTGTTGGCTGCAATCGCACCTGCAGTGCTAAAGCTGATATAAATGCAATGCTTTTATAGCTAGCGCTATACAGCAGCCAGAATCTAAAATCGCACGCAATTGACGCAGATAATGTGTACCAGCAGCAAAAGTCGTTTGGCAGGATGCGTGCTCAGCCTGTGCTAAGTAGCGAGCCGCGCACTAATCCTCAATCTTGACCGAGAGAATCTTGTCGCCTTGACGGATGGCGTTGACCACATTCATATCACCAGTTTTGCCAAAAACCGTATGGACACCGTCCAGATGGGGCTGGGGAGCATGGCAGATAAAGAACTGACTTCCGCCGGTATCGCGACCGGCATGGGCCATAGATAAACTACCCGCTAAATGCTTATTATCGTTGATTTCGCATTTGATTTTGTAGCCCGGCCCACCGCGCCCGCTGCCCTCAGGACAGCCGCCTTGAATCATAAAGTTGGGTATCACCCGGTGAAAATTCAAACCGTCGTAAAAGCCGGATTTTGAGAGCTTGATGAAGTTTTCAACGGTACCAGGGGCATCCTGCTCGAATAGATCGAGAGTGATAGTGCCCTTTTCCGTTTCCATCACTGCACGGGTCATAATTACTCCTGTTAAAGGTCTGTAGAAAGCGCGATCGCGCCCCTTGCTCACCCCATTGATGCATGAAATCGGTCCCTTTAGCGATTTTTCGGCAGTTTCTTTTTGGTGTTGCCCGGCAATCGATAGGAATTCGCTCTGCTAGAGGGCCGTCTGAGCTGGTCTACGGCCCGGCTAGCCGCAGCCACAACTTCAGAATCCCTATCCTGCATTGCTCTTCTGAGCAGCGGCATTACTTGAGGCGATCGCAGTTGAGCGATCGCCTCAACCGCAAGACGTCTGATTGTGGGGTCATTATCTTGGTAGAGCTGTCTTAACAGGGAAAGCGTTTGTTTTGTCGGGCGCTGTAATGAGCCTGCCAGGGTTTGCTTGAGAGTCGTTGCTGACCGCTGACGCGCCTTTGCCTCTGAGTCATTAGTCTGTTGCCGGGAATCTACCGGGTCAAATTCAGTTGCGCGATCGCGCTCGTATACCGTATCAGCGGACGTAGCCGACTGAAGCGAATACTGATTAAGGGTTTCCAGTTCTGCTCGGAGCACATCAATCTCCGCTCGAGCCGCCGCAATATCGTCTTTTAAGGCCGTAACTTCTGCCCTATCAAACTGATACTGAGCCTGAGCATCGGCAGTGCTGCTGGCGAGCTGCTGCTCGTAGTCTTCTCGAAGCTGGCGGGTGGTCTCCTGGAGTCGCTGCTCGTGTTCTTGTTCAAGCTGTTCAATCCGTTTTTTACCGCGCAGGATAACGCTATCTTTCTCCGCTATCTTGACCTGAGATATCAAAAAGACCACTCCTGCGGCGATCGCTGCACCAACCAATAGGCCAATTATAAGTCCTAGTATCGTGCCCATATTTGTTCTCCCAACCCCTGATTCTTCGGCGGCGTTAAAGCTGTAGCGCCGGTTATATCATTTAACACACCGAGTATTACTAACGCTTGGTCTGTAGTCAATCTGACTTCCAGTCTTGTTATACAGCAGCCGAACGGACGATTAGGACAAGGCGGCCAGTCAAGATTGCTTTTATATTAACCACTCCAGCAATACTGGGTGCGGTAAGCAAGCTGACCAACGTCATAGCAGGGCCAGCAACCGCCATAGTAAAGGGTCCCCTGAATGACTCTAGGGGACCCTTAGCTAAGTTCAATGCAGACTGTAATGCGCTTAGGCCGCTAGCCAAATCGACTAGAGGTTGACGCAATTAGGAACGCCGCATAAGTCAGAATATATCCCACCGAGAAATGAGCTAATCCGACCAGCCGTGCTTGAACAATCGATAGGGCTACGGGCTTGTCCTTCCAGCGAACTAGGTTAGCCAGAGGAGTCCGCTCGTGGGCCCAAACAATCGTCTCAATCAGCTCTTGCCAGTAGCCGCGCCAGCTAATCAAGAACATAAAACCGGTTGCCCAAACCAGGTGTCCAAACAGGAACATCCAGGCCCAAACTGCCAGATTATTCATTCCGTAAGGATTGTAGCCGTTAATCAACTGAGAGGAGTTGAGCCACAGGTAGTCCCGCAGCCAGCCCATCAGGTAATTAGAGCCCTCATTAAACTGAGCAACGTTGCCTGACCAAATTGCCAGATGCTTCCAGTGCCAATAGAAGGTGACCCATCCAATGGTATTCAGCATCCAGAATACAGCCAGATAAAACGCATCCCAGGCGGAGATATCGCAGGTGCCGCCACGACCGGGGCCATCACACGGGAAGCTGTAGCCAAAGTCCTTTTTATCGGGCATCAGCTTTGAGCCTCGTGCGTCTAGCGCACCCTTGACCAAAATCAAGGTAGTG
Source organism: Cyanobacteria bacterium P01_H01_bin.119 (assembly GCA_039177155.1). Taxonomy (GTDB): domain Bacteria; phylum Cyanobacteriota; class Cyanobacteriia; order Phormidesmidales; family Phormidesmidaceae; genus JBCBZT01. The sequence goes on along the minus strand of JBCDFX010000057.1, from coordinate 5,933 downwards.
GTGTGCAGACCCAATGCGATCGCATGGTGAACCAAAAAGTCTCCAGGACCAATGTTTAAGAACAATGAGTTACCGCTGCTGTTAATCGCATCCATCCAGCCGGGCAGCCAAGCAGCACCAGTCTGGGTGATGCTATCAGGATTAGATAGCAGCGTGTCAAAGCCATAAATCATCTTCCCAGAGGCCGCCTGCACCCATTGAGCAAACACAGGTTCAACCAGAATCTGCTTTTCAGGGGTGCCAAAGGCTACCACTACATCGTTATGGACATACAGGCCCAGGGTATGGAAACCCAGGAACAAAGACACCCAGCTCAAATGGGAGATAATCGCTTCCTTATGCTGCAAAACGCGATCGAGCACGTTGTTTTTATTGGCAGCCGGATCGTAGTCACGGATTAAGAAAATTGCACCGTGAGCAAACGCACCCACCATGATAAAACCGGCAATGTACTGGTGGTGGGTGTAAAGCGCGGCCTGGGTTGTGTAGTCCTTTGCGATAAAGGCATAGGAGGGCAGCGCGTACATATGCTGCGCCACCAGAGAAGTGACCACACCCAAAGATGCCAACGCCAGGGCCAACTGGAAGTGCAGGGAATTATTCAAGGTGTCATAAAGACCCTTGTGGCCTTCGCCTAAGTTACCAGAGGGCGGTTGGTGAGCGTTGAGAATCTCCTTGATACTGTGACCAATACCGAAATTAGTCCGGTACATATGGCCCGCAACGATAAAGATCACTGCGATCGCCAAATGATGGTGAGCAATATCCGTCAGCCACAGAGCTTCAGTCTGAGGATGAAACCCGCCCAAGAAGGTCAAAATTGCCGTGCCTGCTCCTTCAGACGTGCCAAAAATATGACCCGCCGTATCTGGGTTTTGGGCATAAACCCCCCAGTTTCCGGTGAAGAAGGGGGCCAAACCTGCAGGATGAGGCGGCATGGACAGGAAATTATTCCAGCCAACGTGCTGACCACGCGCTTCCGGGATGGCCACGTGCACCAAGTGCCCTGCCCAAGCCAGAGAGCTAACGCCAAACAAACCGGCCAAATGGTGGTTTAAGCGGGACTCAGCATTTTTGAACCAAGACAGGCTTGGACGAAACTTGGGCTGGAGATGAAGCCAGCCTGCAAACAAAAAGACCGCAGACAGCAGCAATAAAAATACTGCACCGCTATACAGCTCATTATTAGTGCGCATTCCGATGGTGTACCACCAGTGATAGACACCAGAAAACGCGATGTTAACCGGACCAGATGCGCCAGCTTGGGTGAATGCATCCACCGCAGGCTGACCAAAGTGAGGGTCCCAAATCGCATGGGCGATGGGACGTACATTTAGTGGATCTTGAATCCACTGCTCAAAGTTACCTTGCCAGGCGACATGAAACAGGTTGCCCGAAGTCCAGAGGAAAATGATTGCCAGATGGCCAAAGTGAGAGGCAAAAATCTTTTGGTAAAGATTTTCTTCCGTCATGCCATCGTGACTTTCAAAGTCATGGGCCGTGGCAATCCCATACCAGATTCGACGTGTTGTCGGATCGGCTGCCAGGTCCTGGCTAAATTTTGGGAATTTAGTTGCCATTTGTTTTTACGAATCCTCCATGCCCTTAACCAACTGCAATAATTCGAGCCAGGAAGAATGACCACGTTGTGACGATTCCACCTAGGAGGTAGTGTGCTACTCCTACCGCACGGCCCTGAGTAATACTCAGCGCACGGGGTTGAATTGCAGGTGCAACTTTCAACTTGTTGTGAGCCCACACAATAGACTCGATTAACTCTTGCCAGTAACCACGACCGCTAAACAAGAACATCAGACTGAAGGCCCAAATAAAGTGAGCACCCAGGAACAGCAGGCCGTAAGCCGATAGTGCTGAACCATAGGAGCCAATCACCTGAGAAGCCTGTGCCCACAAGAAATCGCGCAACCAACCGTTAATGCAAATTGAGCTGTTAGCGAAGTTGCCATAAGTAATGTGAGAAACCGCTCCGCTATCTGAAACTGTTCCCCAAATATCCGACTGCATCTTCCAACTGAAGTGAAAAATCACAATCGACAGGGAGTTGTACATCCAGAAAAGACCTAGGAAGACGTGATCCCAGCCAGAGACCTGGCAGGTGCCGCCACGACCGGGGCCATCACAGGGGAATCGGAAACCCAGTTCACCCTTATCTGGAATAAGTCTAGAACTGCGGGCATACAGTACACCCTTCAGCAGAATCAGCACCGTTACATGAATGGTAAAGGCGTGGATATGGTGAACCATAAAGTCAGCGGTGCCCAAGGTCATCGGCATCATCGCAACTTTGCCGCCGACAGCGACAACATCACCGCCGAAGACAGGACTCACGCCGGCCAAAGCAGTAGGAGCAGTTGTGCCTGCCGCTGCGGTGTGAATTCCCTGAATCCACTGAGCAAAAATCGGCTGCAGCTGAATCGCACTGTCGGAGAACATATCCTGAGGACGACCCAAGGCCCGCATCGTATCGTTGTGGATATACAGACCAAAACTGTGGAAGCCTAAGAAAATGCAAACCCAGTTTAGGTGGGAAATAATGGCATCACGGGAACGCAGCATTCGGTCCAAAACATTGTCCCGATTCACCTCCGGATCATAGTCCCGCACCATAAAGATGGCGGCGTGGGCCCCAGCACCAACGACTAAAAATCCACCGATCCACATATGGTGGGTAAACAGTGAAATCTGGGTTGGATAGTCCGTCGCAATGTACGGATAAGGAGGCATGGCGTACATATGATGAGCCACGATGATAGTCAGCGAACCTAAAATAGCCAGATTCACCGCTAATTGAGCGTGCCACGAAGTGGTGAGGTTTTCGTAAAGACCATCATGACCCTGGCCACCGAAGAGTAGCGGATCACCTTTATGACCTTGCAAAATTTCCTTCATACTGTGGCCAATGCCCCAGTTTGTGCGGTACATGTGCCCAGCGACGATAAACAGCACGGCCAGCGCTAGGTGGTGATGTGCCGTATCGGAAAGCCAAAGACCTCCCGTTACTGGGTTAAGCCCGCCCTTAAAAGTCAGAAAGTCTGAGTAAGCCGCCCAATTAAGGGTGAAGAAAGGCTTAAGACCTTCAGCAAAGCTGGGGTACAGCTCAGCCATCAGGCTTCGATCCAGAATGAACTCGTGAGGCAAAGGAATGTCGGCAGGTGCGACGCCAGAGTCCAGCAGCTTGTTAACAGGCAAAGCAACGTGAATCTGATGTCCAGCCCAGCTCAGACAGCCCAGCCCTAGCAAACCAGCTAAGTGATGGTTCATCATGGACTCGACGTTTTGGAACCATTCGAGCTTAGGCGCTCGCTTATGGTAATGGAACCAGCCGGCAAACAGCATCAGACCTGCCATAACCAGACCGCCAATAGCAGTAGCATAGAGCTGAGTACTATTGGTGATGCCAGAAGCACGCCAAAGCTGGAAGAAGCCGGAGGTAATCTGGATTCCCTGAAATCCACCGCCGACGTCGGCATTTAGGATCTCCTGACCCACAATAGGCCAAACTGCCTGGGCACTTGGCTTAATGCCGGTAGGGTCGGTCAACCAGGCTTCATAGTTAGAAAACCGAGCGCCGTGAAAATACATGCCGCTCAGCCATATAAATACGATGGCCAAGTGGCCAAAGTGAGCGCTGAAGATTTTTCGTGAAATATCTTCTAAATCGCTTGTGTGACTGTCAAAATCGTGAGCGTCGGCATGGAGATTCCAAATCCAAGTGGTGGTTTTGGGTCCCCGAGACAAAGTGCGATCGAAGTGACCCGGCTTTGCCCACTTCTCGAAAGAAGTTGGTACTGGGTTTTTATCGACTGCAACCTTGACCTCTGCCTCTCGCTCGCGCGGGGTAGTTGTCATGGAGACTCTCCTCTCTCTAGACAAAGAATGAGCAAGGTTCTTGTTTTAGGTTTACCACTCAACTGCGCCAAAATTCATCAATATTTTTTCAGCGGATTTTGTGCAACTAAGTAGATATGCTCTTGGGTATTATAGTCGGATTATAAGTCATATCTTTAACTGACTTAACAATAATTCAACCTGCAAAAGCATCTTGCTTCAAAGGATTGGGGATATTTGAACAGATGAATTTTGCTATATCAATGGCTGTCCTTAACACAACTCAATATCAAACCGCCTTTAATAGGGTCAAAAGTATATATTTGTAAACTTTTATAAACGGATTTAATGATGCTCTCAAAGTTATTGCGGGGCGATCGCGGCTAAGGGCATTAGTGTCGGTATTGGCCGTATGATGCCCTTGGGTTTGAACTTAAAGATTGAAATGATCAGACTTCAATGGAAGCCATTGCGATGGCTCCGGGCTGTGGCCGTTGTGCTTTTCGCAATCGCTGCGGTGGGCATCCTTGTTAGTGGCCTTGGCGGCTGCAGCGGGTCAAAGAGCGATCGCAATCGACCGAAACTGCTGTTAACCGAGCCATACGAAGCGCCTAATCGCTTGGTTGGCAGTCTTAGCGAAGTGTCTCCCCCTGACGTTGTTCAGCAGCTAGGCCAATATTTAGAGCGCTATCAGCCCCAGGTCGATATCTTGGCCCCTCGGCAGGGCCAGACTTTGGAGGCTACCTCGGTTAGCGTGCGCCTGCAGGTGAAGGATTTGCCCCTGTTTCAAGATGAGGCGCTGGGGCTAGGGCCTCATCTTAGGGTTGTGTTAGACGATGGGCCGGCTGAGGCCATCTACGATATCCAAGCGCCGCTGGAGTTTACTGATTTGGCAGCAGGTAGCCATACGCTGCGGGTTTGGGCAGAGCGTCCCTGGCATGAAAGTTTCAAAAATCAGGGGGCCTATGCCGAAGCGACTTTTCATGTGTTTACTCAAACCCCGCGATATGCTCCTAAGGGCGATCGCCCTCAGATTGCTTACAGCCAGCCCCAAGGTAGCTACGGCGCTGAGCCAATTTTGCTGGACTTTTACCTTAGGAATGCGCCGCTGCACCTGATTGCTCAAGAAGATGGCGCAGACGATATTTTAGACTGGCGCATTCGCTGTACGATTAATGGCCAAAGTTTTGTCTTTGACCAGTGGCAGCCGATTTATCTAACGGGATTTAAGACGGGGCTTAACTGGGTCAAGCTCGAACTCATTGACGAAACCGGGCGATTAATTGAGAACGCTTTTAATAGCGCAGTGCGCCTGATTGACTATCAGCCCGGCGGGGATGATGCTCTGTCGAAGCTGATGGGCAATGACGTCAGCATTGCAGAGATTGCTCGGATTGTTGATCCAGACTATGAGCTGCCTGTAGAGCCTGTGGCTGAATCTGAAAGCGAGCCTGCCATTGAGCCTGAGCCCAACTCTGATATTGACGCTGATAGCGAATCTGGAGCGGACAGTCAGGCTCCAGCCGGTGAATCTGATGAATCTAAAGACATAGATGACACTATTAATGGTGCAATCGATAGTGTTGACCCATCAGTCGAAGCCGTTCAGCCGTCTGGCCCTGACGATTCTGAGGTGGATGAGGCCGGTTTAGCAGAGTCTCAAGATTCCCTGGAAGAGACTGAATCTCAGACGGTTGAACCTGAAGTTGCCCCCTCTGATAGAGCCGTAGATCAAATTGAGGCATTACCGTCTGAAGCAGATGACCCTGAACGCGATGCCGCATCTGAGCGTGGCGATTCTACTACCAGTAGCTCTGACGCTAAAGCTTCACGGTCTCAAGGCTTAGAAGAAGACAATAACGCTACGATGACGGACCCAGTCGAGGCGAAAGGGAGCGATCGCGTCAATCCGCCGATGTCGAAATCCTCTTCGGAGGCTGAGTTACAAGCAGCCGAATCAATACTAGAACCGTCTCAGTCAGAAACTGTTACGGAGTTAAATGATAAAGCGCCGCCGGAACCTAAACTATCTGTACCCAGGCCGGCAGATTTAGATCAAACTGATAAATCTGCCGAATCCCAGT
>JBCDFX010000056.1:0-13960 GCA_039177155.1 Cyanobacteria bacterium P01_H01_bin.119 | reverse complement strand
TGTCCGGCCCAAAAGCCAATCTGCATTGCTAAGGGTGCGGTAAGCAACTCCCCGGCTTTGCCTCGAATGCCGTCTGTGCCAAAGAGCGGCACTGACGGCAGCAGCAGTGGGCCCCATCCCAGCCCCGAAGGCGCTGAGCTAGAGCTTTTAAACTTATCCGCTATCCGCTGGACGCTTTGATGCTGAATCGGAACCGCTACCATAGTTAAGCTCACTCCAAACACACACAGACTGGAGGATATCACCTCCCCGTTAAGATTTGTGCGATCTTTTATGCCAGTTGCTCAAATTGCTTATGGCTTCATCAACTGTCTATCCCTCCTCCCCGAATCCCCTGCCCGATGATTTCTGGCGCGGGGTCGAACAGTTTAATCAGGGAGAGTTTTATCCGTGCCACGACACCCTGGAAGCGATCTGGATGGAGGCGGAAACCCCTATCAAGCCGTTTTACCAGGGAATTTTGCAAATCGCGGTGGCGTTTTACCACTTGGGTAACCGCAACTGGCAAGGTGCCGCCATCCTGCTGGGAGAGGGGATAAACCGGCTTTGCGCCTTTGAACCGGTCTACGAGGGCGTGGATGTGGAAAATTTAATTGACCAGGCTGAAAGCTGGCTAAAGCTGTTACAAAACGTTGGTCCCGAAGGCGTCGAACCGCTGGCTGAGGCGATCGCCAATACCGATCTCTCCAAGATTGAACCCGAAATTGAGCCCGCTCTACTCTCGGCAATCTCCCTTCCTAATATCCAAACGGTTGACCCTAGCCATTAGCAGATAAGAGTTTCAATAGACGAAGACTGGGGCTGACTAAAACCTTTAGGATAGAGTAGACTGCCATCACTTCTGTGCTTTGGAGTGGGGGCAAGTAAGCCGAGTGGACGCTTAGCCTTTCAAACTTCAGGGTTTTGCTCGGATTGCGAGAGCCAGACAGCCGACGTTTGGCCTGTCCGTATGTTGTAGCGTTTGAATTGATGGCAATTTTACACGGTAGCTGGCTTCTGCATGAGCAACGGTTTTTGGTGTGGGGGAAAACCTGGCGACGGCTAGATGAATCTGATTTTCCGCCTCTGGTGCCGCCGCCAAACTATCCCTACGGTCTGAGCCAAGCTGAACTCAGCGACCTTTTGCGGCCTTACACTCAATCCGCTCAGCGTCCGGGAGCGGATGACGCAGTCACAGTTGCCCTACCTGCCCACCTGTTTGAACTGGCGACGACTCAGGCTAAGCAAGCGGGGCGCGGGGGGCGTCGCAAAACGGCTTCTCCGCCGGCCAAGGCTAATGGCACCAAAACCGCAGAGTGGCGATCCCAGGTGGTGGCTCTCCCGACTCGGCAAATCGACACGACGCTGATGCCGCTACTCTCCAGCGCCGATCCAGATGCAGCCTCAGAGAACGGAAATGACAATAGAACTGACGATGCCGAATCGAGCGGGACTCGTCTTTTTCCGTGGGCGATAACGGGCATTACGCTCTCCACAGACGCCGCTTATGATTTTCTAAAAAGTTTGCCTCTGGGCGATCGCGATTTATCTTGGATTGGACCAGATTTACGGTTTTGGTCTCACCTGACCCGCTGGGCGATGGATTTGATGGCGCGGGCCAAATTTTTGCCCAGTGTGGAGCAGGTGGCAAACGGGGCGATCGCTCGCTGGCACCCGCTACTAGACAGCGCAGTGGATCAGGGACGCCTGCGGCACTTTGCCCAGCATATGCCCCAGGTCTGTCGGTTCTATCAGCAGATTCCATCCCAAAAAGCTAATGCCGCCTATTCTCAACTCAACTGTCCCCCGTCAGCCTCAGATTTAATCGCTGATTTTTTGAGTGCCGTGGTCGATCAGCAAGTGCGCGCCGTCGCCCACGACCAGCCCTTTCCGTCCTCTTCACCCCTGGGCAATGAACTTCCCCTGCGGGACTGGCTCCAGTCGCTGGGGGCAGAACCCGCCTCGTTTACCGCCAATTTTATGGCGACCCTACGGCTTAAAGATGCTCTGACAACCTGGACTGCGCCGTTGCAGAATGTGGAGGTGGGGCAAACCGCTGCCTTTCGAGCGGGGTTTTGGCTGACGCCGCCCCCCCAAGGACAGTTGGAGTGGATGCTAGCATACGGGCTTCAGGCCACAGACGATTCCGGCTTTTGGGTGGATGCTGCCACTATTTGGCAGCATCCGGTGGATAACTTAGTGCTGGGCGATCGCGTTGTGGACTCTCCCCAGGAAGCCTTACTGGCTGGTTTAGGCCGGGCCGCTCGGCTCTATCCGCTAATTGCCGCCAGTCTAGAGCAGCAGCAGCCTGGGGGGTGTCAGCTCGATCCGGTGCAGGCCTATGAGTTTATTAAAACCGTCGCCTGGAAGCTGCAGGACAGCGGCTTTGGGGTTGAGATGCCCCCGAGCTTGGTGGAGCAAACCGATAGCTGGGGCGATCGCCTCGGTCTAAGCGTACGGGCCGAAGCCCCCAGCCGCCGCCAGCGCAAATCCCTAGGGCTCAAAAGTCTGCTCAACTTTAGGTGGGAGTTGACCATTGGCGGTGAAACCCTCTCCAAAGCTGAATTTGAGCGCCTGGTCGCGTTAAAGACTCCCCTGGTAGAAATCAACGGCAAGTGGATAGAGCTGCGACCTCAAGATGTAAAAGCAGCCCAGGAGTTTTTTAGCAGCCGCAAGCAGCAGACCAATCTATCGATTGAAGATGCCCTGCGAATCAGCACAGGAGACGCCCAGACCATTGAGAAATTACCCGTCGTCAGCTTCGAAGCGGCAGGTGCCCTCGACGAGCTAATCACCACCTTAACCACGGGCAACCAGACTCTAGAGCCCCTAGAAGAACCCGCAGGATTTGCCGGCAATCTGCGTCCTTACCAGGCCCGTGGCGTTTCCTGGCTGGCCTTTTTAGAGCAGTGGGGGCTGGGGGCCTGCTTGGCTGACGATATGGGGTTAGGCAAAACCATTCAGCTAATTGCCTTTCTGCTGCACTTGAAAGAGCAGGCGCTGCTCGACCAGCCCGTACTGCTGGTGTGCCCTACGTCCGTACTGGGCAACTGGAACCGAGAGGTGCGGCGCTTTGGCCCGCCGCTAAACGCCCTGATTTACCACGGAGATAAGCGGCCCCACGGCGGCGCTTTTGCCAAGGCCGCCGCCGCGGTGGATTTGGTGATCACCAGCTATGCCCTGGTTCACCGGGATGCTAAGGATCTCAAGCGGGTGGACTGGCAGGGAATCGTGCTGGACGAGGCCCAAAATATTAAGAATCCAGACGCTAAACAGTCTCAGGCCGTGCGCGATATCGATGCCCAGTTTCGTATTGCCCTAACCGGGACCCCCGTGGAGAACCGGCTGTCGGAGCTGTGGTCGATTTTGGATTTTCTCAATCCAGGCTATTTGGGGCCGCGCAATTTCTTTCAGCGGCGCTTTGCTACGCCTATTGAGCGCTACGGTGACACCGCCTCTCTAAAGACGCTGCGATCGCTGGTGCAGCCTTTTATTTTGCGCCGCCTAAAAACCGATCGCAGCATTATTCAAGATCTGCCCGATAAACAGGAGATGGCGATCTTCTGCGGTCTTACGGCGGAACAGGCGGAACTGTACCAAAAGCTGGTAGACGAGTCTTTAGAAACCATCGACGACACCGAGGGGGTGCAGCGGCGGGGGCTGATTTTAGGACTGCTGGTTAAGCTCAAGCAGGTCTGCAACCATCCCGCCCATTTTCTGCAGCAGAAGTCTCTGGGGAAGCGCGATCGCTCCGGCAAGCTGCAGCGGCTCGATGAAATGCTGGAGGAACTGCTGGCAGAAGGCGATCGCGCTCTGATTTTCACCCAGTTTGCCGAATGGGGCACCCTCCTCAAAAAACATTTAGAGCAATACTTTAAGGAAGACATGCTGTTTCTCTACGGCAGCACCTCCCAAAAGCAGCGGGACGCCATGGTCGATCGGTTTCAGCACGATCCCAACGGTCCGCGAGTGTTTATTCTTTCCCTAAAAGCAGGGGGCGTGGGCCTCAACCTCACCCGCGCCAACCACGTCTTCCACTTCGATCGCTGGTGGAACCCGGCGGTTGAAAATCAGGCCACCGACCGGGCCTTCCGCATCGGTCAAACCCGCAATGTGCAAGTGCACAAATTTGTCTGCAACGGCACCCTAGAAGAGCGCATTCACGAGCTGATTGAAAGCAAAAAAGCCCTCTCTGAACAGGTAGTCGGCACCGGAGAACAGTGGCTAACCGAGCTAGATGCCAATCAGCTCCGAGATCTATTGATGCTAGATCGCAGCGCCATTATTCAAGAGGATTGAGCTGGATGGTTCATGGCATTGCCTTGGTTGTAACAGCCGTATTTTCGATTACTGGGGTGTTGGCTGCCGCTCGCAAATCTATGGATTTGTTCAGCGTTACGGTAATTGGCATTGTGACGGCTCTCGGCGGTGGCACCATTCGTGATGTACTAATGGATGCGCCCGTCTTTTGGCTGCATCGAACGGTCTATTTGTGCGTGGCGTTAGGTGCTGCTGTTGCAACATTTTGGGGTGCAAGATTGTTTCAAAGCACCTATCGACTTTGGACTCCGCGCTGCAGCCATTCTTTGGAAACTTCAGGTGCCCTGGTGGTTAACCTACGGAATAAAGTAAAACTCTAAAGCTAGAAAGGAACGCTGCGATCGCGACCTTTGCCGTTTTTCTTGGCGTTTTCGGTTTCGCTTTCTATCTCTTGATCCAGATTGACCACCTGACCGTTAAAAAATTGAGCAAAGCTTTTGACCGCCCGATCCAGCTCGCTCTCGGCTTGCCAGCCGCTCTCGGACTCGTGAGTCCGCAGCGACGAATCGCCTTTTTCGGCCACCTCAGGCGGAGCAGGTGGCGGAGCAGCCTGAGGCGGGGTGAATTGAGCTATATCGGGTCGGGCGATTGATGCCGCAGGCGGATGAGGTTCGTCAGGGTCCGAACCCTCGTCTGTTGGGGGCTCGGCTTCATCTGGAGCAATCTCAAAGGAAACCTTAATGTCGCGCCCAAACACTTGCTTAAAAGCGGCTTCTACATTGGGCAAGCGCTCTTTGGCCATGCGGAATAAAGGTTTAGAGCTGATGCCAACCCGGGCCTGGTGATCGACAAAGCTCAGTAGCCGGCCCTGCTGCTGCATCAGCGCCCGAGTTCCCAACGGCTGTAGCTGACCTACCACCTGCCGCCAAATATCAGATAGGTTTTCGGAAGCAGTATTTTCGCTATCACCCGATATGGGATCGCTGGCGCTATTGCTCGAAATATGATTTGAGGGCGGCGGGGCTGGCTGGGCGCGATCGCGCTCTGTTTTATCACTGTTAGCGTTATCACCGCTGGCAGGCGGTGGTAACGTAGGGCTAGCGCCATTGGGGCCAGAGGCGGGGGATCTCTTTTGAACAAGGCCAGACTGGGCCGAAGCGGCCGCTGAGGTTAGGGCATCCGGCAGCAGCCCCAGCAGGCAAACTTCTAGCCAGAGGCGAGGCTGAGTGGTGTTTTTGACCTGGACTTCGCTGGTGCGCAGGTGCTGCTGACCCACCAGCAGCGTTTGCAAATCAACCGTTTGAGCAAACTGGGTCATGGCCGTCCAGATTGTGGGGGTAATGGCAACCAAATCGGAGCGGCTGGCGGCGGTTTTAGCAATAATCAAATCTCGGTAAAACCCGGCCAGGCTCTGTAGCACCACCAGCGGTTCCCGGCCGCGGTTCATCAACTGGCGAGTTTGATCGAGTACGGCGGCGCTGCTGCCGCGGGCGATCGCTTCAACCAAATTAAGTAAGTCTCGCTCAGGCACCGCGCCCACTAAATCCCAAACCCGCTCAACCGTGATTTCGCCTTCCAGCAGGCTGAGCTGATCCAGCAGGCTTTCGGCATCCCGCAGCCCGCCTTGAGCCATCTGCGCCACCAGTCGGAGCGCGTCTGGGTGGATAGCGATCGCTTCAGTTTTGGCAATGGTGTCCAGATGGGTCACCATCGCATCTAGGGGAATGCGGCGAAAGTCAAACCGCTGACAGCGGGAAATAATTGTTGGCAGTACCCGCTGAGGATCAGTAGTTGCCAACACAAACACTACATGGTCGGGGGGCTCTTCTAGCGTTTTTAGCAGCGCGTTAAATGCTGCTGTGCTGAGCATATGGCACTCGTCGATCACATAGACCTTGCGGCGGCACTGCACTGGCGCAAACTGCGATCGCTCAATTAGCTCCCGGATATTGTCCACCCCGGTGTTGCTGGCCGCGTCAATTTCAATCACGTCTAGGTTATTGCCCTGGGTAATTGAGGTACAAATTTCGCAGACACCGCAGGGGGCCGGAGTGGGCTGATCGCCCTGAGCGCAGTTGAGGGATTTAGCCAAAATCCGGGCGCTTGATGTTTTGCCGGTTCCCCGGGGGCCGCTAAATAGATAAGCTGGTGCGACCCGATTCTGCCGGAGCGCGTTGGCTAACGTCGTCGCGATCGCGTCTTGCCCAATCAGTTGGGCAAAGGTCTGGGGACGATACTTGTGGTGAAGAGGCTCATAGCTCATAGCCTTACGATAACCCGTCTATCTGGAGAGCACGTGCCGATCTTCCAAATCATCATCGGCGTTGTCAGGGGCGGTCCCTTTGATCTGACGGGGCAGCACATCGTTTTCAAGGGAGCCAATACCTTCGATTTTGACTCGAACGCGATCGCCAATTTGCAGCGGGCCAATCCCGGCGGGGGTTCCCGTTAGCACCACATCTCCCGGCAGCAGCGTCATAATCTGGCTGACAAAGGCAACCAAACTGGCGGGGCTAAAAACCATATCGTCAATGGAAGCATCCTGCACCGGATCAGGACTGTCGTTAAGAAAGGTTTGGATTTGCGCTCCGGGCGGCAATTCCCTGACAATCCACGGCCCCAGGGGACAAAATGTATCGAAGCCCTTAGCCCTTGTCCATTGACCGTCCTGGGCCTGTAGGTCGCGGGCTGTCACATCATTGGCAATGGTGTAGCCCCAAATTTTAGTCAGAGCGGCCTCTGGGGTACAGTCCACACAGCGATCGCCAATGATTAGTGCCAGTTCGCCCTCATAGTCAACCCGCTTAGCCATTGCCGGATAGCGGATGCTAGCTCCCGCCGCAATCACCGTTGTCGAAGGTTTAAGAAACAGCAGCGGGTTCTCGGGCGCAGATGTACCCATTTCAGCCGCGTGCTCTAAATAGTTTTTGCCCACGGCAACAACCTTGGAGGGGGCACAGGGTGCCAGCATCGCGTAGCTGCCGGGGGCCAATTCGGCTTCGGTGGGCTGTCCCATTAGCCAGGGCGGTGCATCCAGCACCTGCACCGTTTGGTCGGCCTTAAGCAAACCATAGTGAAGCTGTCCGGCTTGAAGTTGAACTCGAACGTAACGCTGGGCCATATTTTTGGTGATGTTCTTGTATGATTGTAAATCCTTGCCTTTTTCTGGCTTGAAAATTCAGTAATTTTTGTGCGGCGTATTTATCCCCGTAGGTTTTACTAGCCGCGCAGTTTTTGCTGGAGATTGTCCAACCAGGTAAGAAAAGGCCATTTGTCCATAAGGAGCAACACAGTTAATGAGCTACATTTACGAAACCATGTACATCCTTCGGCCCGATTTGGGAGACGAAGCGGTCGATCAGGTGATTGGCAAATATCAAGACTTGCTCAAAGAGCGCGGCGGTGACGTCGTGGAAACCCAGCACCGGGGCAAGCGGCGGCTGGCCTACGAGATCGATCGTCATCGTGAGGGGATCTATATTCAGATGAACTACAACGCGCCGGGGGATGCAATCGCGCCCATGGAGCGAGCTATGCGTCTTAGCGAAGACGTTATTCGCTACCTCACAGTTAAACAAAACGTTGAAGATGACACCGACGAGGCAGATACCGATGATGCGCCTCCCCAGGCCGAAGCCATGGCCCGAATTGAAGCCTAGGGCGCACGCTAGTTCTTAGTGCTTTAATTTCTCAATCGATAGAACAAATAAAGAGGGGCAGCTACTGCAGTAGCTGCCCCTCTTTATTTTGTGTTTTTGGCTATAGCAGCCGAAGGGACGATTAGAACAAAGCTATAAGCCAGACTGCTTCTGCGCCAAAGACTCCAGCGATACTGGGCGCGGCAAGCAATCTGACCAAAGCTGTATGCACGTTAGTCGATTTTTCTGTTGAAAAAGAAAAGAAACAATTGCGTTCTTTAACAAAAGAAACAATTACTTAATCTTTTGTCCGATTTTCTATAAATTGAAGTCAATTAGATAGGAAATTTTTAATTATGGCTATTACAACAGAGGCATCTCGGCTGGGCACTCTTCCTTTTACTGAGCAAAGCCCGTTAGAACTTCGCCCAAACTGGACAGATAGCGAGGCCAAAGCCGTTATTATGGCCGTCTATCGGCAGATTCTAGGCAATGACTATTTAATGAAGTCAGAGCGCCTAGTGGAACTAGAATCGCTGCTCAAAACGGGCACGCTAACGGTTAGAGAATTTGTTCGAGCCGTGGCCAAATCAGAGCTTTACAAAACCAAATTTTTGTACCCCCACTTCCAAACTCGCGTGATTGAGCTGAATTTTAAGCATTTGCTGGGGCGCGCACCCTACAGCGAAGCGGAAGTGATTGAGCACCTGGATCGGTATCAAAACCGAGGGTTCGATGCCGATATCGATTCTTATATCAATACAGCCGAATACGACGCCTACTTTGGGGACGATACTGTGCCTTATTACCGAGGATTCAGCACTCAAACGGGGCAAACCATGGCCGGCTTTACCCGTATGTTTAGCCTGTATCGGGGCTATGCCAACAGCGATCGCGCCCAGATTGCGGGAACCAGCTCTCGTTTGGCGGCTGAGTTGGCCAAAGGCAGCACCGCCGCCATTGTGCCGCCTTCCGGCAAAGACAGCAGCGGCTGGGCGTTTCGGGCTTCCAAACAGGGGCAGACCAATACCCGCACCTTTGGCCGCTCAACCGCTGGGACAGAGCGAAGCGACCTGTATCGCATAGAAGTTGCGGGGGTCAACGCTCCGGGCTATCGCTATCCCAAGGTGCGCCGCAGCAGCCGAGTTTTCGTCGTTCCCTACGACAAACTCTCCCGTACCCTCCAGCAAATCAACAAAACTGGCGGTCGGGTTGCCAGCATCACCCGTGCTCAGTAGGGCCGATATCGATTGATTGGGCTATGGCGTGGGCAAAATGCCTGCACCGTAAACATATAGCTGGCTGCAAAACAGCAGATAGATGTTCCACTTTTGAAAAACGGTGCTAGAGTTAAGCGCAAAAGTATCCGACTTAGCATCTGCCTACGCCAAAAGGTCCACCGTACAGTACGTCAACGGAGTTTTCCTGTGAGTCAGCTTGCCCATCTCAACCTATCAGATAGCCAAGCCGAGGTTGCACGCTTGCAAGAAGAGCTGCAAATGCGGGATCAGCTTGTCCAGCAGCTTTCCCAAGAGCTGTTCCGCTTGGTGAAAGGAAATGCCAGCTTTATGCCGCCGCCAGAAGTTTCTGAGCGGCACCAGGCAGAAGTACGCGCCCTTAGAGAGCAGCTTCAGGGTGTGGAGCAGCAAGTAGCGTTTTATCAAACCCAGCTTTCTGAGCGCGATCAGGATATTCATCAGCTTCGGCACACGGTGCAGGAACTCAGCGATCGCTCCCGAATGCTGGAGCAAGTAGTGCAGGAGTTGCCCAAAGTCTATAAGCAAAAATTTGCCGAGCGGATGGCGCTGGTACGTGAAAAAGTGGTTAAGGTGCAGCAGGAAAATCATCAGCTCCAGGCTGAGCTGCAAAGCGTTAGCTATCGTCTAGCCGTACGCACCCGCCGCGCAGGACAAGGACTTGATTTGCCCAGTTTCTCAGGTGAATCCGCAGATGGGTTATCTATGCCTAACTTTGAACCTAGCCTTGGCAGCGCATAGGGTTCGAGAGGGGACAACCCAACTGTGATGGAATTTTTATCCCTTGAGAGGATTCAGGAGATTGCCCAGATCTACGGCTACTGGGCAATTTTTTTCGGCATTATGCTGGAAAACACCGGAATCCCTCTGCCGGGAGAAACCATTACGCTAACGGGGGGCTTTTTGGCCGGCGGCGGCGATTTGAGCTACTGGGCCGTGCTGGGCAGCGCGATCGCGGGCGCTATTTTGGGAGATAACTTTGGCTACTGGTTGGGGGTCTGGGGCGGTTGGCCCCTGCTCAAACGAGTCGGCAAGCTGTTTCGGATTTCGGAGCCTCAGCTAGAGCAGGTTAAGCTCCGGTTTGCTGACAGTGCCCCCAAAGCGGTGATGTTGGGTCGGTTTGTCGCGCTGTTGCGAATTTTTGCGGGCCCGCTGGCCGGCATTGCTCAAATGCCCTATCCCTACTTTCTGCTGTGCAACTTTATTGGCGCGGCCACCTGGGCCTCTGTTATGGTGAGTTTGGCCTACTTTATCGGGCGGCTGATTCCCTTGGCGACGCTGGTCAGCTGGGTTGCTCAATTTACCGTGCTGGCGCTGCTGGTTGTAGTGGGTTGGGTGGGGTTAGTGCTGTGGCTAGAGTTTCGCCCCAGAGGCAGTGAGCAAGACTAGAGTGAGCGGCCTATCCGACGCGGCCAGAAACTGTTTTCTGTACAGCAAGCGGTTGGGCGATCGCCTGCCCTGCCAGCCAACCGGTAGTCCAGGCGCTCTGAAAGTTAAAGCCACCCGTGACCCCGTCAATATCTAAGATTTCTCCGGCGAAGTAAAGCCCCGGACAGCAGCGACTCTCTAAGGTTTTGAAGTTGACCTCTCTAAGGTTGACGCCGCCGCAGGTGACAAATTCTTCCTTAAAGACGCCTTTGCCGCTAATCGGATAAGTTGCCTGGGACAGGGACTGCGCCAGGCGACTGATTGCCTTTTTAGACGCGTTGCCCCAAGTCAGATCCGGAGGGATATCGGCGCGATGCAGTTGATACTGCCAGAACCGTTTAGGCAATGGCAGGGGACAGTGGCTCGATAGAGATCGCTTTAGCCAGTCCTGCTTAGCCTGCATTAGAGCAGCTCGAATTTGCTCCAAGTTCAAATCAGGCAGCCAGTTAATTGTCAGGGTGCCGCGATAGCGCGCCTTGTGCAGCGCTCTGGCTCCCCAAGCCGAGAGCTTTAGTACCGCAGGGCCGCTTAGCCCCCAGTGGGTCACCAGCAGCGGACCAGTTTGAGATAGGGGCATTTCGCCCGGCAGGGTTAGCTTTAGCTCAGCAGGATCGAATGCGATGCCTGCAAGCTGATGCAGGGCAGGCTCTGGAATATTAAAGGTAAATAGGGAGGGCACCGGCTCAATCAGCGTATGGCCTAGAGCCTGAGCCAGTTTGTATCCCGAAGGATGGCTTCCGGTAGCCAGCAGTAACCGGTGGCAAAATCCTTTGCCGCCGCCTTTGAACTGAAGCTGGAACCCGTCTGGGACAGCTTTTACCGCCGCGATCGCAGCCCGAGTTTTAACCTGCACTCCCAGAGTTCGGGCAGTGTACTGTAGGCAGTTCACAATGGTGGCGGAGTCGTCGGTGACCGGAAACATGCGGCCGTCTGCTTCAGTTTTTAGCGTTACCCCCCGACGTTTGAACCAGGCCACGGTGTCTTGGGGCTGAAATCGACTTAGCGGCCCTCGTAATGCTCGCCCGCCGCGAGGGTAGTGCTGCGCTAGCAGAGCCGGATCAAAGCAGTGGTGGGTGACGTTGCAGCGGCCCCCGCCAGAAATACGCACCTTGGTCAACGGCGATCGCCCGGCTTCAAACAAGGTGACCTGAACTTTGGAATCGGCTTCTGCGCAAGCGATCGCCCCAAAGAAACCCGCTGCGCCACCGCCAATAACGGCCACCTGTAGGGGACAGTTTCGTTTACTCTGCGCTAGCGAATTTTCCATTAAATAGTCCGTCAGGCTGTTATATTAAGAATCATAAACAGGTACAAAGTTTATATCGGCTCTGGGCCTGTCATTAGTGATGATTGCCAGCTTGGATAGTTTTCCGTTCAAACAGCGTTCTGCTTAAACAGTTTTCTATTCAAGCTGACTTTTTTAGGATTCGTCTTTGTTTGTCGTAGCCGCCCTAAAGTGTCTTAAACCGCAAGCGCAGCGTCCCCGGCAAAATTAAATAGGCGCTAAAAGCATTGCTCTGGTTACGCTTCAGTCTTTAACTGACGGCAGTCCCCAGTTTCGATCTAGTCTTAGTTCCGCTGATTTACCCCAAACACATCATGGCAACCTCAGAGCAAATCAAACAGCACCTCGCAATTAGCAGCTCTATCAAATTAGAGAACACAACGCCCGTAAAAGGTGACGATGCGCGCAAAGCCCGCATTATGGAACATATCAAAAAGAGCAAGGGCTAACGCACTGTACATATGCAATCTAAATACGTGCAATCTAAAGCCAGGGCTGAGTCGCTTTCGAGAGCCGCTCGCGTTCATCAAAGGTGAGCTCCCAGCCCAACGCTCCCGCGTTTTGACTGGCCTGCGCCGCATTTTTGGCCCCTGGAATCGGCACCACATTACCTTGGCCAATCAGCCAGTTTAGCGCCACCTGGGCTGGCGTGCGATCGCGATCTTCCGCAATCTGCGTCAGCGTTTGCACCACCAACTCAATTTTGACCAAGCCCTCTTGGCTAAACTTTGGGTCAAGTTGCCTAGCGCCTTTAGGCTTGTCTGTATTTTTGAAACTGTACTTGCCGGTTAGGCGGCCCTGGGCTAGAGGAGAATAAGCCAAAATCGTAATACCAAGATTGCGAGCCCCATCCAGCAGCCCGTTAGACTCAATCTTACGGTGCAGCAGGGAATACTGCATCTGATTGACCGCTAAAGGAACTCCCTTTTCAGCCAGGTAGCTGTGGGCTTCCGTCATTTGCTTGAGCGAGTAATTGCTGACGCCGACTGCCCGAATTCGCCCCTGTCGGACCTCAGCTGCCAAGGCGTTCATTAGCTTTTGCTGCCCCATAAAGAAATCAAAGGGCCAGTGAACCTGATACAAATCGACAGCGGGGAGCTGAAGCCGCTGAAGGCTGTCGGTCAGCGCATCGGCCACGGCCTGAGCCTGAAATCGCCAGGGCAGCGGAAAATACTTTGTAGCAATATGAACGGGCTGATCGACCGCCTGGGCAAACTGCCCCAGCAGTTTTTCAGAGGTTCCCAAGCCATAGATTTCGGCAGTATCAAAGAAGTTGACGCCAGCCTGCAAAGAGGCATCAAACGCAACCTGCAAATCACTTTCGCCGTAGGTTTTACCGTAGTCCCAGAACAGTGAATCGCCCCAGGCCCAGGTGCCAACCCCCAAGGCTGGAATAACAGGGCCATCGGGAACTAAGCGAATGGTTTGAGGAGAAATTTGTGTATCCATACCAAGAATTGAATGTCTGTTACAAATTGTAATATATCGACATTGGTTTGCTGAGGCCGCAGCTATATCCTGACAAGCTGCCAGTAATGGAAACCCGACCATTACTGATGTGGTCACCAAAATTGGGAAAAAGCAACCTATCACTTTTGAGCACTTTGCTTGGGATTATCGAGCCGTGTTCCAAGGGGTCTGCACGCGGTAGTTTGCTTATGCTGAGACGGGTCAAGCTCAATTAAGTCACGCTTTAGCTCAAAACTTCGGCCTCTGCTGTTTTGACGCCTTTTAGCCAGTAGGTTTGCATCTCTCCTCGGCCCTTAATCTCAATCGAGCCTCTAGATTCTAGGCAAAATCGATTGGTAAGCTGTTGATAAACCGCCTGGGTCACCTGGATATGA
This sequence comes from Cyanobacteria bacterium P01_H01_bin.119, assembly GCA_039177155.1. Classification (GTDB taxonomy): domain Bacteria; phylum Cyanobacteriota; class Cyanobacteriia; order Phormidesmidales; family Phormidesmidaceae; genus JBCBZT01. Next base: position 270 of record JBCDFX010000056.1, on the reverse strand, counting down.
TTAGGGAGGCAGGTTGTCTCCATCCGGCTGGCGGTATTAACCGTATCTCCCCACAGGTCGTAGTTAAAGCGTTTAATGCCAATCACTCCCGCCACAACTGGGCCGCAGCTGATACCAATGCGCAGTTGAAACGGAGTACCGTCTGGACGCTTAAACCGATGAATCACCGTCTGCATAGAAAGTGCAAGGCGGGCGATCGCCTCCAAGTGGTCATCTGAGGAGAGCGGTAGTCCGCCCGCCACCATATATTCATCTCCGATCGTTTTGATC
>JBCDFX010000055.1:0-14236 GCA_039177155.1 Cyanobacteria bacterium P01_H01_bin.119 | reverse complement strand
CCGGCGCGTTTATTGCCGGGAGCGATAGGGCAGAGCGAGACTATGCCTATCAAATCTCTGCTGAAGCCAGCGCAGATGGTCCTGAAGCGATCGCCGAGGCCGAAGCTAATCTGCGCCAGCGCCGCTGGTTTGAGTTTGAACCAGAACGGCAAACTCTAACCTTGAGCGCGCTTTGTATCGCCCAACAGCCTGTCACCAATCGAGACTATCAAGCCTTTGTCCAGGCTACCGGGCACCGCTCCCCCGGCATCTCCGCTGCAGACTATCAGGTTCAGGGGTTTCTGGTGCATCCCTACACCGAGGTAGAACCTTACCTCTGGGCCGCTCAGCAGTTCCCTGCGGGTGAGGCTGATCACCCGGTGGTGCTGGTTTCCTACGCTGACGCGATCGCCTATGCCCAATGGAGAGGCACTCAGGATGGTCAAAGCTACCGTCTGCCCACCGCCGAAGAGTGGGAAAAAGCAGCCCGAGGCGCCGACGGACAGTATTTTCCCTGGGGCAATCAGTGGCAGGCTGATGCCACTAACTGGGCACAGCAGGGCGAATATCACACCAGCCCCGTCAATGCCTATCCTCTTAGCCGCAGCCCTTACAGCGTAGACGATATGGCGGGCAACGTATTTGAATACACCAGTACCTTAGAGCCTGGCCGCGACAGCCAAAGCGAAGTTGTGATGAAAGGGTGCTCCTGGGATGATCTGCCCGGATTTTGCCGAGGAGCTTACCGTCACAAACGCCCCCAGTCATCACGCCATATCTTGTTTGGCTTTCGGCTGGTTCTCCAATAAGAAGAATTAATCGATCCAATAGAGCCTTCTCAGTTAATTCTCAGCCTTTCGACGGTTAATGTAAAAGTGTTTGTCAAATTCTAGGCAGATTCGTCTAAACTCTTAAAGAGTTTAAAGCCAGGTTAATTCACTTAGAGGAGATATGAAATATGCGTGTTAAGTATATGGCTGCCGTTGCTGCCGCTTCCGTTCTTAGCGTTGGCTTGGTGACCGGTTGTGGCCCTAGCGCTACCGATTCCGCTGATCCTTGCGCAGCTCCGACCGAAGAGGTTGACCCCTGCGCGGCTGACCCCTGTGCGGCTGACCCCTGCGCGGCTGACCCCTGCGCGGCTGACCCCTGTGCGGCTGACCCCTGCGCGGCTGACCCCTGCGCGGCTGAATAAATTTCGACTATCGATTTAAGACTGAGCTGAGAAGGCGAGAGATTGACTGAAATCTCTCGCCTTTTTGTAAATGGCCCAATTTCGCCCATACAGTCCTTAGCCTCAGTCGTCGGATGCTGTTTCAATTTCCGAAATGATCTGCGGAGTGACTGTAGGTGCTGGGTAAGCTGAAGACATCGTGCTGTCCACCCTACTCCATAATCCTATGGCTATTGCTGCGCCAACGCCTCGTGAGCTGCCGGTTTCTCCGGATTTGACCGTTGCAACGCGGAATTTGACTAAGCGCTTTCGCCGCCATACTGCCGTTAATGATGTAGACCTAGCGGTTGGCCCAGGCGAGGTCTACGGGTTAATTGGCCCCAACGGTGCGGGAAAAACGACGCTGATTCGCATGTTGGCAACGGCAGAAGAGCCCTCTACGGGCACTATCGCGATTAATGGTGAGATTCTGCAGCGCGATCGCCCCCAGCCCCACATCAAACGGCTGATTGGCTATCTGCCAGACGATTTTCCTTTATATGACGATCTCAACGTTTGGGACTATCTAGACTATTTTGCTCGGCTTTATCACCTGCGGGGCAAGCACCGAGAGCGACGCATTCAAGAAATCTTGGACTTGGTGAACCTAACTCATAAGCGCCATAGCCGCATTACAACGCTGTCGCGAGGGATGAAACAGCGGCTGGGCTTAGCCCGCACCATTATTCACGAGCCGCTGCTGCTACTATTAGATGAACCCGTCTCAGGATTAGACCCCATTGCCCGTCAGCAGTTTCGAGAAATTATTCGGGTGCTGCAGTCGGCCGGAATGACGATTTTAATTTCGTCCCACGTTTTAAGTGATTTGGCGGAACTCTGTACGGCTGTCGGCATTATGGAGCTAGGCTTTTTGGTAGAAAGTGCGCCGCTGGCGGAGCTATACCAGCGCCTTAGTCACCAGCAAATTTTAATTTCGACTCGCGGGGCGATCGCGGATCTAGAGACTGAGCTTAAACGCACCATTCCCAATCAAGAGTGGGAGGTCCTAAGCGATCAGCCTTCGATTCGACTTAAGTTTTCGGGATCTGTCGATGATGCGGCAGAGCTGCTGCGATCGCTGATTGAAGCCCAACTGCCCATCTACCAGTTCAACTGCACTCAGGATAGCTTGGAAGAAATTTTTCTTAAGCTGGGTCACCAGCAGCCGTCTTAAGACTTCTTGATTACTATCGTGCCCAAGGGGCGGTGAACTCTATTTGATTCAAGCCGTCATTGCATTCAGTCCGTCCGATTTGCGCTGTTTTCTGCTTCGCTCTGTTGTCTCTCTGCCAAAGCCATGTTTGCCAACTTGATTGATCGTCTTGGCGATCGCAATCCCCAGCTCCTGCGCGAACTCAAGGGCCGCCTGCGCTGGCGCAACGTCATTATTGCTGTGGGCCTATCTGTGCTGGCCCAGGTGCTGATGCTGATTGTGTTTATCGCCCAGCTTCCGGCACCGTTTGATATCTCCCATCTGCAGGTTCAAACTAGGCCCGACTTTCGCTACGAGTTTAACTATTCTTTGTTGAACGATAACGATATGCCCACCAGACTCCTGGTGGAACAGGTGTACGGCGATGCCAATCATCTGCCGCCCGTATCGGAGCGGCCCATGTCTGGGGATTCTATTCTCTCCATCGGCGATAGAAGCGTAGAGAGCTTTGGAGGAGATTGGCAAGCGGTCACACGAGCCATTGAAGGAATTGACGGCAGTTTTGACCCGGCGGATATCAGCTTGCCCTATCCCGAAGACCAGTTTATGGAGCTAGATATTGATGATGTTGATCTGCCTAACTTAGATAAAAGCGTTGAGCTAGAAATTGAGCGTGGTGGTCAGACGCTGAGAGTCTCGGTAGAGCGAACAATTTCGCCCAACTACTACAACCACTACTGCCGCATACTTCAGCCTGGGGACGCGGCGTATGATCAGTTTAAACCTCAATATCGATCGGGCAACTGCCTGCTCCAGCCTGATGGCAGGCACTACTGGGTAGAGTGGACGCGGTGGTACACCGACTTTTTCCGCGTGGTGAGCGTAGTAATAGCGGTGGCGCTGCTCTCTGCCGGGAGCTTTTTACTGATTCAAAATATCGATCGAGAGCAGCGCCGGGGCACGCTGACGTTTGTGCGACTCAGCCCTCGTTCGGCCCTGACGGTGTTGGGAGGCCAGATTTTGGGCACCCCCATTGTGGTGTATGGCACGATCGTCCTTTGCCTGCCGCTGCATCTGATGCTGGGGGTGGCCGGGCACTACGGCATCTGGCGCATAGCTGTGTTCTATAGCTTTCTGCTACTGAGCAGCATTTTCTTCTTTAGCCTGTCTCTGCTGTATGGCTTGCTAAGCCAGGGGCTTGGCGGATTTCAGGCTTGGTTGTTTGGGGGCTTAATGCTTGGCTTTCAGCTTATTTTGGGTATTCAATTGGCAACAAGCAGCGATTTTGGCCAGGCGGATATTCATCACTGGCTGCCCCTGTTTTCGCCGCTGAGTGCCCTCCATCCGTTTTGGGCGCCCCAAAATCCTGGTCATGAGCTGTCGTTTGGAGGAGGCGCACTGTCTTTTGTGACATTCACGCTGCTGTATGTTGCCAACAGTTTGGTGTGGACTCTGTGGGTCTGGCACGGGCTGCGTCGTAAGTTTATCAATCCCAATGCGCCTCTGGTTCATCGCTCTTTTAGCTATTTGTTTACGCTGTGTTTTGAGGTATTTCTGCTGGGCTTTGCTAGCAACGGCTCGGACGATGAGTTTGTTCTGTTTGCTGTCGCCTTTATCAATCTGCTGTTCTTTAGCCTGTTGATTGCGGCACTCCAGCCTACTTCTCAGGCGATGGCGGACTGGGCCAGATTTCGCCATACTCAGCCCAAGCGCCAGCGCACCAGCAAGTGGCAGGACTGGCTATTTAGTAACCAGAGTCCTCCTCTGGTAGCGATCGCGGCCAATTTAGCGATCGCACTGGGCACTGCTTACACCTGGGTTAATCTGGCTGGCTTTGTGGATAGTGTTGAGATAATGGCTAGTTACTTAGCCTGCGCCAGCCTGATTTTGGTTTACGCGGCCGTTAGCCAAATGATTTTTGTTAGCGCGGTGCGTCGCCCCAGCCTTTGGGCAGCTATCACTATCGTCATGATGGTGGGGATACCGCTGTTTACTCTGGCGGTACTTTACAGCACCGGCAATGCCCTGGCGGCAGCCCGTATTCAGCTGATTGCCGCGCCCTGGATTATAGGGTTCGATACGAGTGTTGGCCTTGGTTTGCGGCTTTTCTCTCTGCTCGGTCAGTGGAGTGCGCTGGTTGTTTTTACAGGGATTGGGGCTCGTCAGCTTAAGCGTTTGGGCGCATCTCAATCTCAAGCAGCGCTGTCTGGGAGGGGGAACTTAAGCCGCGTGTAGAGCCGCTTGGATTGACTGTTGTTTACAACTAAAGAGTGTTTAAGATGCGATCGCGCTCTGTGGCAGCGCGATCGCATCTTTCTGTAGCGCAGATTTATCGTAGTCTGCCAAACGGTTTGGGCAGAGTTGTGAGTCAGATTGCTGCTGCGTCAATAACTCCAGTGATACTGGGTGCGGTGAGCAATCTGAACAACTTTGGTCAGATTGTTTTTGCGCTAACGACTCCAGTGATACTGGGTGCGATAGGCAATCTGACTAACATTACAAAAGGCGAAAACTGGGGTAAGACGGGGGTTGGGGCTTCGTTTGTAGGGAGTGCCTGGGGAAATTTCGCTTTCCCCAGACCCCATCGACCAGGACGAACCGCCGTCCTGGACTTCGCGGAAGGGGTGGTCTGTTGGTAGTACAGCGGCCCCAAACCCAGTCGTTAAGGGAATTGTGTTCTTGGCTTGACATATGGCAGTCGGAGGAGCTGTTAGGACAAGGCTGCGAGTTAGATTATCGCTGGTTTCGGTATCGAGCCCGTGGCACAATAAAGCGGCTCGTTCCACTGTGTTTAAATGTCTTCTCAAATCACCTTAAATCTGGTTGAAGGGTCGGTTCGGCTCAGCTTTTCTGAGTCGGCCGCCCGTGAATTGCAGGCTGCTCTGAGTCAGCTTGTTGCGCAGCTCAAAGCGATCGCCCTGGCTAAAACTAGCGGTGCATCAGCTCCCAAAGCCCCCCAACCCGCAATGGAATTTCAGCATGTGGGGGATGTGTTTTTAGAGGTGTTTTGTAATCCCAATATTTGGCCCAGCCCCTTTGCGGCCAAGGTACTGCTGACGGTGCGAGATGACCGAATTCGCCTCAACACAGAAGCTGAGCTGACGCGGCTGCTGGAAGATGTGTCTCAGTATTTAGGCATGATCAGCGGATAAACCGTTACACAGGTCTAGTTGCGCAGATCCAACAGATCCAATAGACGATAGCCTTGTCGAAGCTGTAGAGTGGGCTCAGCAACGCAAGGTAAAATAAAAGCGATCGCCGCTACGACTTCACAACCAACTTATGAATCCTGACAATATTGGTGACATCCTCAAAAGAAGCCTCCACGTAACCCTAGGGGCTACAGCTACGCTGGTCGAGGCCATTCAAGATCCAGTTAAGCAGAGCGAAAAGTTTTCTGAAATTAATGGAGACTGGGATCGCTTAGCTGAAGATTTGGCTGCAAAAGGGGCTACTACGGAACAAGAGGCTCGCACGTTTGTAGACGGCGTGGTTGCCAACATTTCAAATCCCTTCGACCCGGCTGCCAATAGTCCCGAAGCGCCGGTTGAAGCCGCAATGCCTACCGTTCCGGGGGGAATTCAGATTGAGCTAGACGCTTTGACTCAAGAGCTAGCTGCCCTGCGTCAGGAAATTGACAATCTGCAAAATGCTCCCGAAGTTTAGGTATTGGTGCAGTCGCCTGCAACCTGTTCCGCGCCGGGCGACGAGTCAGATTGCCCTAATGCCAGCCCCCCTTACTCCTGATTTTATGTCGCGCATTCTGTCAGAAGCGGGCTTAGCTCACTCGGCTGTAAACTTCGTCTAACGGCGGTAGTTGACGACCGACTCTACTAAACCAAGGGCAATAAAATTTGTTAGCAGTGCTGAGCGCCCGTAGCTCACCCACGGTAGCGGAATTCCGGTGACCGGCGCCAGGCCGATGGTCATTCCTAAATTTACGGCCACCTGGAAGACCAGCATCGAGAGCACCCCAATTGCCAGCAGGGACCCAAAGTTATCTCTAGCATTTTGGGCAATAATAACTAGCCGCAAAAAAATTAGCCAAAACACAAATAGCAGCCCCATTACCCCAACAAAGCCAAACTCCTCACCAATGGCTGAAAAGATAAAGTCTGTGTGATTTTCGGGAATAAAGTTGAGCTGGGTTTGGGTGCCCTGGTGTAAGCCCCGGCCCCAAAGCTGCCCCGCACCAATGGCAATTCGCGACTGAATCAGGTGATAGCCGCCGCCCAGGGGATCTTTGTCCGGGTCTAAAAACAGGATTAAACGATCTTTTTGATACTCTTTTAGCAAGCCCCAGAGTACCTCCCCCAGCTTGGCCGAAATTAGGTTGATTACCGTTGCCGCTAAACTGCTCAATAGGGCACGGGGCAGGGTAAACCAGGCGATCGCCCCCATTGCGCCCACCCAAACCAGCCAGATAGGAATGCTGAGGTGAAAAACAACCGCCGAAACCACGGGTGAAATAAGCAAAATCAGCCAGCCCGGATTGACGTTGCCCCAGTAGAGCATGCCCAGGGTGATAGCGCCAAACACCAGAGAAGTTCCCAAATCAGGCTGCAAAAAGACCAGCGACCACGGTACCGCTGTAATCGCCAATGCTTTGACTACTCCCCAGAGGGTCGCGGCTTCTCGCCCCCGCAGCGTCCCCGCCAGGGTAATAATCAATCCCAGTTTGGCAAACTCAGAGGGCTGCACATTAAAGCCGCCAATGCTGATCCAGCGTTGGGCACCCAGACCAGTGGTGCCGATAAAGATGACCGCTAAGAGCAGGGCGTTGGTGGCACCATAAATTACCCACTGCCAGCGCACTAGGTTTTCATAGCGAAAGCGGGCGATCCAGAGGGACAGTACTAAACTAATCCCCCCCATGATTAGATGGTTCCAGCCTAAGGCCGTATTCTCTAGGTTGATTTGGGTGCTGTAAATAATCAGGCTGGCAAACCCGGTCAACCCCACCGTCAGCAGCAGCAGCAGCCAGTCTAATCCTCGCCAAGCTCGAAACCATTTTGACCAGGGCCGTTGTTTTGCGAGGGTAAATTGAGGCATGGAACGGAAACGCGTTTGAGGGCAAGTCACAACGCCAGCTTAGAATGCAATCCGTTGTCTTCAGCACAGATGGCCAAGCCGGAGCAGCGCTTAGGTTAAAGCAGCCACCGAAATCTTAGCAGCTACCTGCTGGGCGATCGCCATTAGAGCTTTGGCCGCCGCTGACTGAGGTTGCCCAATCACAACGGGCAGGCCGCGATCGCCCCCGTCTCGCACAGGCATCTCCAACGGCACACAGCCCAACAGCGGGACGCCTAATTCTTCAGCGGTTTTCTCACCGCCCCCGGAACCAAAAATGTCATAGCGTCTATCGGGCAGGTCCGGCGGCACAAAGTAGCTCATATTTTCCACAATGCCGATTACCGGCACCTGCAACTGCTCAAACATCTTAAGCCCCCGTCGAGCATCAGATAGGGCGACAGACTGGGGCGTTGTGACAATCACGGCCCCTGCCATCGGCACGGCTTGAACCAGCGTCAACTGAGCATCGCCCGTTCCAGGCGGCAGATCCACCACTAAATAATCTAAATCCCCCCACTGCACCTGGTACAAAAATTGACGAATGACGCCGTTAAGCATTGGGCCGCGCCAGATCACAGGCTGATCGCGATCGATTAGAAAATCCATCGATACCAGCTTTAAACCGTGATTAAAAGCCGGTTCCAGTACCTCTCCCTGTTCACCCTGACGCACCATCACGCTGGCCCCCGACAGGCCCAGCATTAGCGGCGCATTGGGGCCATAAATATCGGCATCCAGCAGCCCCACGCGGGCACCCGTCTGCGCCAGAGCCGCGGCCAAATTGACCGCAACGGTGCTCTTACCCACGCCGCCTTTGCCGCTGGAGACCGCCACGATATTTTTGACTCCGCTAATGCCTTGACGATCGGGCAGCGAAGGCTGCTGAGGGGTTTCGGCGGTAACCTCAACGGCAACACTTTCTACCCCCGGCAGCTGACGAACCGCTTTTTCACAGTCTTCAACGATAAACTCTCTAAGCGGGCAGGCGGGGGTGGTTAGCACCAGCGTAAAGCTCACTTGCCCCTGATCCACCTGAACGTTGCGGATCATGTTGAGCTCAACTAGGCTCTTTTGCAGTTCGGGATCTTGAACGGGACGTAGGCTATCCAGCACAGCCTGCGGACTTGTAAGAGAGGTCATAAGGTGAGGCGGATAATAAAAGTTAATTAAGTTGGGCCAGAGCAAATTTAAGCCACAAAATCCGTTACACGATCTTGCCTACCGTTAGATTTCTTTGCCTGACTTTGCTGATCTTAACGGTTCACGGGGGCATTTAGCGGAAGATTTCGTGCGGGTGGCGGACTAAGGACTGTTATCAATTAGCCGTTAGCTGCTAACAACGTAAGGATTACACCCAGCCTATCGGCTGGAGCAGGTGCGGCCAGGCTTATCTTTCAGTCTTGCTCACAGCGGATGATAGGCCCTAGCTCCAGGTCTGATGCGAACCGCCTGCGGCCATGGCGCGCCTCGCTAAATCTAAAATGGCAAGGCTCAAAACGCTGAAGATATCTCGAGAGTTCAGGTCTGGGCGACGAGATTGAGTCAGGGATGGTAGAGCGGTGGCTTGCTCAGCGGCTTGAGCCAGCGCGGCAGCAACCCGAGCCGCATGGGGGCGAATCAGAGACCAGGCCAGGGGCGAAAGCCAGCCTCGCAGGGTAATAGAGTAAGAAATCTGGGTTCCCCAGAGGGTGGAGGTTACCTGGTAAGTAACTCGCTCCTCTAACCCCGGAACCGTATAAACTCTGACGGTCATCCGCTCGCCTGGATCAACCCGCTCGACAAAGATGCGAATAGGTAGGGGAAAAAGCCAGCTAAATCCGTTGTAGATAACGCCGGGCTTGGCGGTTAACCCCTGGGGTGCATTGGTGCTAACCAGCAGGGGATGCCAGGATACATCGGCCAAATCGGCTACCTTTTGCCACAGGATATCAATGGAGGCGGTACTGGCAGCTTGATAGGTTCTCACCAGCGATCGCCCCACCTGCCCCATGGGAACTTTTCCCGCTGGTGGCAATGTGCTTAGGCGCGATCGCCACAGACGCCGCCATAGATTTGACCGAATCCAGTTCATAGCGTTGCCAGTTTACGGCATTGGTAAAGGTGTTAGTCCTTTATTGTATAAAGCTTGTCAATCCGGTGCGTCGGGTCACTGGCGAACCGGCTAGCTGCCCAACCCTGCTGAACCTCCCCTGCTGAACCTCAAAGTTGAGGGTTAAAGCTGAATGTTCAAACAGACGAGAACTGAAACTATCGCGATCTGCAAAGTCACAAAACTTTTCAACTGCTGAGGTACCCCTCCTGATAAGTTTTATCTTTAGGGAACTTAAAATCGCTGTCTTGTATGACCTCTTCAATACCTAAAGTCTCTTCTATCAATCCGTCTGCTAATCAGTCTCCAGCGCATCCGCCAGCAGACTCCCGCAAGCGGGTCAGCCTGGCCTTTCAGCAGCTTCAAGACGGAATTTGCAGCCGGCTGGCCGCAGTAGATGGGCAAGCCGACTTCCAAGAAGACGCCTGGCAGCGTCCGGAAGGGGGCGGGGGGCGATCACGGGTAATGCAGCAGGGGCGTATCTTTGAGCAGGGCGGGGTAAACTTTTCTGAAGTCTGGGGAGAGTCGCTGCCGCCGTCGATTTTGGTCCAGCGACCTGAAGCGGCGGGTCATGGGTTTTACGCCACAGGAACCTCCATGGTGCTACACCCGCGTAGCCCCTACTTGCCCACGGTTCACCTCAACTATCGCTACTTTGAAGCGGGGCCGGTATGGTGGTTTGGCGGCGGCATTGACCTGACGCCTTATTACCCGTTTGAAGAAGATGTGGTCAATTTTCACCGCACCCTCAAAACCGCCTGCGATCGCCATCATCCTCAGTATTATCCGGCGTTTAAGCTCTGGTGCGACGAGTACTTTTATTTGAAACATCGTCAGGAAACCCGGGGGGTCGGCGGCATTTTCTTTGACTATCAAGACGGGCAGGGAACGCTTTACCATGGACCCCAAGAAGATGGGCCTGCTGCCCGCTACAGCAATACGGCGGGCAAGTTGCCCCAGCGAGATTGGGAACAGCTTTTTGCTTTTGTCCAAGACTGCGGCGCCGCATTTTTACCCGCTTATGTTCCCATTATTGAAAAGCGCCAAGGGATTGACTACAGCGATCGCGAGCGAGAATTTCAGCTCTACCGCCGGGGGCGCTATGTGGAGTTCAACCTGGTATACGACCGGGGCACCATTTTTGGGTTGCAAACCAACGGTCGCACCGAGTCTATTCTGATGTCATTGCCTCCCCTGGTGCGGTGGCAGTATGGCTATACGCCCGAGGCCAATACGCCCGAAGCCCGGCTGTATGATGTCTTTCTCAAGCCTCAGGACTGGATCAATTGGCCGCTCTAGGGCGACGTTATCAACAGGGTGAAATGCTTAGAGAGAGGCGATACCCGCCAAACGTACTTGGCTAAAGGGCTGAAACAGTCCCATTATGATGCTTTGGGTGCCATCTGAGGGCAGCTTCCGGCTGAGCCTGCTGGGGCGGTTTTTGCTGCCCGCGACGTTTGTTTGTGAACAGAACCGGGCAATTTAAAACTGACCTCCATGGCAATTCGCGTGGATTGCTTAGCCAAAAAGATTGGCTCGCGGTTTAGCCCTAATGTTTGGTAGGCTGCGATCGCGGTAATTGCGCGAAACTAACAGTTGAACTATCGTTTGAGGAAAGCTTGTCACTTGACAGGCCCTCTAAGCGATAAGGCCATGGTTTAAGCAAAAGAGGCAACATGGATCAGAGAACTATTAACACTGAAGACGGAAAAACCGTCATTATTCTGACCCCGACTGGGCGACTGGATATCACCACCGCATGGCAGTTTCGGCTTAAGCTTCAAGAGTGCATTTCGCGCATTAGCCCCCATGTCGTTGTTAACTTGAGCCAGGTCAATTTTATTGACAGTTCGGGGTTAACGTCTCTAGTGGCAGGAATGCGAGATGCCGACAAAGTTAAGGGCAGTTTCAGAATCTGCAATGTTCACCCCGAAGCTAAGCTGGTCTTTGAGGTGACTATGATGGACTCTGTCTTCGAGATTTTTGAAACCGAAGATGAGGCCCTGGCCGGCGTTCCCCGTGGTATTGCCAGCTAATTGGCTGTGCTAGGGATGGGCTACGTTGCCCCAGTCAACTGATTGAGTCAGGTGATTGAGTCAAATGATTTAATCAGGTGATTGAGTTAGGTGATACTGATGGCTAAAGTCAGCCTGTTTGACTAGTTCAAATGGCCCCATACGCGGACCCCACAGCACTTTGTTGGTCTCTGGCTCAATGCCCTGATCTTCTATATAAAAGATAGTTTGGGCGGGCGTAAAACGGTGCTTCAGTTCAAATTTAAGGCGAAGGTACCGGGTTTGGCCCTGGTACTCAAATGATCCAAGTTGCCCAGGCTGCATCTCCGCCTGAAAGCTCACGGTTTGAGGGTCTATTGTCCTAGGACCTATAGTCTCAGAGCCGACTGCTTTAGAGTCCACGGTTTCCTGAGACGCCCCTATCCTATCCATCACCAGCGGCAGATTTTGGAGTGACGTTTTGGGCGGTGTCACCTTTAGCTTGCAGGTTGGCAGATAAATTAAGTCGTCGGGAGTAAGCTGTTTGAGTCGATCGGGCTCTGTTGCGCCGCCACAGAAGGCCTGGGGCGACCTCAGACCATAATATTGAGCCCAAATGGCGCCCTGCTGTTCGTACAGCTCTATCAGCCGCTGACGATAAGGGGGGTTGCCAGAAGCAACGCTGACCTGTTCAATAAATAGTCCTAGGCGATCGCCAAACACCGCTACTGGATACTGCCACAGCTTCAGATGGACAAACCAAGCCGGGTTCTGCAGCGCCTGTTGATGATTTTCAAAGCAGCCCGCCAGAGAGTGAGCCAAAAACAAGAGAGATTTTGAGATTGTCATAGCATTTGTCGCAGCATTTTGGAATCATTAGCAATCTCGGCAGATAGATGGGATACCCCATGAGTCAGATTACTGACGGCACCGAGCGACCGAGCATCTGAAAGATGCGGATTTCACTAGCGATCTGGCTCGCAGCCTAAGCCAGACCAACAACTAATCTATTGATCGGGATGTCAATCGGACTGCTAAGGTAGTAGGGAATCTAATCTTTATTGTTAGCACCTGATTGTGAATACCGTCCGCACCGTCTCAGATACAAAGCGAGCTTTTTATAACCAGCATTCGCGCCCAATCAACTCCATCTATCGACGGGTAGTAGAGGAGCTGATGGTTGAGATGCACTTGCTGTCGGTTAATGCGGACTTTGCCTACGACCGCTTTTATGCCCTCGGTATTGCCACCAGCTTTGATCGGTTTATGACAGGCTACGAGCCAGAGCGAGATAAAGGTTCCATTTTCAACGCCCTGTGCCAATCGGTTTTCCTTGAACCAGAGCAGATACGCCAGGACGCAGAGCAGCTTAAGACGGCTATTGCAGAGCGTTCCCTTGACGAGTTAAAGCAGCTCGCTGCCCCATCTTCCGAAGGTTCTGGGGGTTCTGGGGCAGACGATGGTGTAGCTGCCGAACTTCAGAAAATTGCCGCTCAAGAGAACTACAAATACAGCCGGCTGATGGCCATTGGGTTATATACCCTGTTTGAGACGGTCGACAGTGAAGCAATGGGCGATCGCAAGACCCGCGAAGACCTGTTTGAGCACCTCAGCAGCAGCCTAAAAATCTCCCAAGATAAGCTGCAGAAAGATTTAGAGCTGTACCGCAGCAATCTGGACAAAATGGAGCAGGCTCAGGCCGTATTGAAAGATATTTTGGCCGCAGACCGCAAGAAACGGGCGGAGCGCGAGAAGGCAAAGGCCGCATCTGGGACAGAATCTGAGACGGCATCTGAACCTACAGACAGCAAAGGTGAAGCTGAGGCGGCTGTAGAGGCCACCCAGGCTCAAGAACCCAAATCCGACTGATAGGCTTCTTTTAAGAAAGGCCGCCCGTCCTCAGTGCAGATCAGACGGACAGCGTTGCGTCCGGATAGGGCAACCACTGGGAGACTGCCGCCCGGTTCAACCCACTGCCCTGCCAAATGAAGTCCTTTGAGGGGCGATAGTGTCTTAGAAATGCCCTTGACCATCAGCGGGAGCGTTTCTTTAGAGAGCGCCCAACCGCAAATAGAGCCCTGCCAATTGCTGGTTTGCTGGCTATAGCTATAAGGCGTGGTGATTTTCAGACAGTCGATGCTATCAGCTGCGACTGAATATCGCTGCATAAACTGATCGAGCAGAGGTGCGATCGCCGACCGTTGGGCACTATCGTTCAGATTTTGCCAGTTGGGATGACGGGTTGATAACGACAGGGCGACAATGGATTTGCCTGGCGGAGATAGGGTGCGAGCGTGACTGTAGTGTCTGACGTTAAACTCCTGATGAAATTCTCCAGCGATCGCCAGCGGTTCAGACAGTAGGTGGGTCGTCCAAATCGGCTGATCTGCCAAATCTTGATTGAGCCCTAAGGTCACCTGGAGCCGGGTTTGGGTGAGGTCAGGATTTTGATACAGCTGGGTCAAACTGCGGTGGGGATATTGCCCCGCCAACAGCTTAAAAAGAGTATGGTATCCGTCTCCGGCGGCGATGACTCGATCGCTGTGATACACCCCGCCATCTCCAAGCCGTACTCCAACGGCCCGATCCTGATTGACTAAAATTTGGCTAACTGTGGCGTTGTATTGGATTTGTCCACCCAGCGCCTGATACCGAGCTGCGATCGTATCTGCAATCTGCCCTGCTCCCTCTGCGGGAATGCCGAGATTGCCGTTGGCATTGTAGGCCAACATGGCCAT
>JBCDFX010000054.1:0-14340 GCA_039177155.1 Cyanobacteria bacterium P01_H01_bin.119 | reverse complement strand
TTTGAAGCGGCAAAAGAAACGTCAAACCAAGTGCACTTTATTGCCGTGCAGAGCGATCCAGAATCAGAATCGTTTACCGGGTTTTGGCTGCTGAAGTCCCAGGCGTTTGGATAGAGGGCTCCGGCGCCGGGGATCTCAGCTATGTTGAGCGCGTTACATCTACCACGCTGCAGCGCCCCAAAACTTGTCAGGCCTCATCAGGGTCCATCCCCAACTCCCGCTTCTTGGAAGTCGGTCATGGCCTTTAACGGTTTAAACCGTCATAATATCTTTCTCTTTATCGGCTAGGGCTGAGTCTACCAAAGCGGAGTATTTATCGGTCAGTTTTTGAATCTCGTCCTGCAGATCTCGGGCTTCATCTTCGGAGATATCACCTGCTTTTTCTGTTTTACGAGTATCGTCAATGCCGTCGCGCCGCACGTTTCGAATGGAGACTTTCCCTTCTTCGGCATACTTAGACGCCAGCTTGACAAACTCTTTGCGTCGCTCACTGGTTAGCGGCGGAATATTGAGCCGCACAATCGCACCATCGGTGTTGGGGTTAAGTCCTAGGTCAGACATCATGATGGCTTTTTCGATATTACTGACGCTGCTTGGATCATAGGGCTGAATCATCAGCGTTGTGGCGTCGGGAGTGCTGATGTTGCTCATCTGGTTTAGGGGCGTTTGAGCACCGTAGTAGTCAACCATGACTTTATCGAGCAGAGCAGCGTTGGCCCGCCCGGTGCGGATGGTGTTAAAAGCGCGCTTGGTGGCTTCAACCGCCTTAGCCATAGATTGTTCGATATCAGCTAACTTCACAAGACTCTCCCACTAACGTACCAATAGACTCTCCCATCACGGCGCGGCTGATATTGCCGGGAACCGACAGATCAAACACGACGATGGGTATATTGTTATCTTTGCACAAGGCGATCGCGGTACTGTCCATCACTTTTAAGTCGTGGGCCAGCACATGGCTATAAGTTAGGCTAGTGAAGCGCTTGGCGTCAGGATTCTGCTTGGGGTCCGAATCATAAACTCCGTCTACTTTGGTGGCTTTGAACACCACTTCTGCGTTGATTTCTGCCGCTCTCAGGGCCGCCGTTGTATCAGTTGTAAAAAACGGATTGCCGGACCCAGCGCCAAAAATCACCACTCGATTTTTTTCCAAATGGCGAATGGCGCGGCGGCGAATATAGGGTTCTGCCACTTCCTGCATGGAAATTGCAGTTTGAACCCGAGTCGGTACGCCATTTTGTTCTAAAGCATCCTGCAGGGTCATGGCGTTCATGACCGTTGCAATCATTCCGATATAGTCTGCCGTGGCCCGGTCCATTCCGGCAGCGGCTCCTTTAATCCCCCGAAAGATGTTGCCGCCGCCGACGACAACGGCGACCTGAACAGCCTGGTTGAGAATCTCAGCAATTTCTTGAGCAATATATTGCACAATACTGGGATCAATTCCGTAGGCCAGTTCGCCCATTAGCGCTTCACCGCTGAGCTTTAACAAGACTCGCTTGTAGGTGTTTCCCATACATAAGATCCTATCTGAAATTAGGACATGAAACTGCGACAGCGCTTACTGATGATTTACTGCTGGCAATATGACATCTGCACCCCAAGCCACGAAGATTCTACCCTGACTTCTGCCTATCGGTCTGGTTTAATCCGTCTTCAGGGTGAGGGCTCCCGTTTCAGCCAAGTTTGCTCTAACGAAATCCAAAATATAGCTTTGGTCAGATTGCGCGCTCCACCCAGTGTTGCTGGAGTCGTTGGCGCAGAAGCAATCTGGCTCGCGCCTCGTACTAATCGTTCCTTCGGCTGCTACAGGCCAGATCCAAAATAGACCAAATTCAAAATGAGCTAGGTAGAGGGATTTGGGGGGTTTGCAAACGGTAAGATAGCGTTGGTCGATCGCTTACTGCTCTAATCAGGGGCGATCGCTCCGCAGCAGGTTTACCCTTATGGACAGGCTGCTAGGATGGGACGCTGCGTTGCAGGGTGCCGCAACTCGGAATTAAGGAGCTATACCGAGCCATGGTTAGCGAGAGCATCGCGCCGACAATTTGGAGCAAAGTGGGTATTGTCGCCTTCTGGCTGGCGCTGGTGGGCGGCAGTGCCGAAGTGCTGCGGCAACGGGTTCCGTCCCAGCCGGAGCTCGTGCGCAAAGTGGTTCATATCGGCGCGGGAAATGTTATTTTGCTGGCTTGGTGGCTGCAGATTCCGGCATGGATTGGCATTTCGGCTTCGATTTTATTTGCTGCGGTGTCGCTAGTGTCTTACCGATACCCGGTTATTCCGGGCTTAGACAGCGTGGGCCGCAAGAGTTTGGGCACTTTTTTCTATGCCGTGAGCATTGGCGTGCTGATCGCGGTATTTTGGTCGGTGCAGTTGCCTGAGTATGCGGTAGTTGGCATTTTGGTGATGACCTGGGGCGACGGCATGGCGGCACTAGTGGGTCAGCGGTGGGGGCGTCATCCCTATCGGCTGTGGGGCATCAATAAAAGCTGGGAAGGCTCTCTTACTATGGCGATCGCGAGCTACTGGGTCTGTGCCCTAGTATTGCTGGCGGTGCAGGGCAATATTTGGCAAACCTGGTGCGTAGGGGCCATTGTTGCTGCGACGGCGGCTGGCTTAGAAGCCTTTTCGCGCCTGGGGATTGATAATTTAACTGTGCCGATTGGAGCAGCGGCGCTATGCTATGGCGTTAACCAACTGTGGCTAGTCGCCTGAGGACGCGATGGTACAGCAAAGCGCCGAAAAATTTGGACGGGTTGCGAGTCAGACTGCTGTTATGCCAACTACTCCAGCAATGCCCGGTGCAGTCAGCAATCTGACCAAAGTTACCCAAAAATTGATTGACCGTAAGCCGCTTAAATATATGGACCGCTTAAAGATTGAACGTTGATCCATGCCCAGAGGCCATGACAGAACCGCCGATGCTGGAAACGACAGTCGCAACATTTTATAAATTTGTGGCGCTGCCAGACTGCGCCGAACTACGATCGCCGATGCTGAGCGTTTGCCAAACAGTGCAGCTTAAAGGCACCATTTTGCTGGCACCGGAGGGTATCAATGGCACAGTGGCGGGCGATAAAGCCGCGATCGCCTCTCTAAGGGCTTATTTAAGGCAAAACTCAAGATTTTCAGATTTAGACTTTAAACACTCCATCGCTTCTAAGCCTCCGTTTCAGCGCATGAAGGTAAAGCTTAAGCGCGAAATCGTTACGTTTGGCCAATCCTTAGCCAATCCAACTCAACAAGTAGGCACCTATGTTGAGCCGGAGGACTGGAATCAGGTGATTGCCGCACCAGATGTCTTAGTGATTGACACGCGCAACCGCTATGAGGTGGCCATCGGCAGCTTTGAGCAAGCCCAAGATCCGGGTACTGAAAGCTTTCGTCAGTTTCCAGACTATGTACAAGCCCACCTCAATCCCCAACGCCACAAAAAAGTCGCCATGTTTTGCACAGGCGGTATTCGCTGCGAGAAGGCCTCTGCCTACTTGCTCGATCAAGGCTTTGAGCAGGTTTATCACCTCAAAGGCGGTATCTTAAAATATCTAGAAACGGTACCGGCTTCAGAGAGCCGATGGCGAGGGGAATGCTTCGTCTTTGATGAGCGGGTTGCTGTGCGGCACGGGTTAGCGCCGGGTACTTATGAAATATGTTTTGCTTGTGGCTATCCGGTGAGTTCAGCAGATCGGTCCTCCAAGCGGTACCAGCCTGGAGCATCATGCCCTTACTGCTGGCATCGCAATAGCCCCCACCCCTAGCCCAAGCTGGAGGGGACAGCGACTAGCTTAGGGGCCTGATGATGAGCGGACCGACTTTGATCCTCCTCTCCAGCTTGGAACACTGCTTTTAAGTCTAAAACCAGCAGTGTGCCAGACATTTCGTTATCGGTCACAGCCGCAATATGGCTAAACCACTGGAGCTTAGCCGACAGCCGTTTGTCCGACTCAACTGGCTTAAATAAATCAGCTGGCAGCTCTAACAGCTCAGGTGGCTTATCTAGAGCAATACCCCAAAGACTTTGTTGTAATCCCCAAATAACCAGTAAAAACGGCATTTCTTCGTTCGGCGAAGCCACATCAGGCAATGCCATCTGCGATCGCAGATTTAGCAATCGAACGGTATGCTCCCCTAACTGCACAACTCCGATATTTAAATTTCCCCCCCGATCCGGTGGCGGACAGTTCACTACTCGTAAAACTGAAGCCATCGGAATGCCAATCCAATAGTCACCTAGGGTAAATGTGATTAGTCTTGCAGCTTTAGGAGCGTTATTGTCCATTGTCATCTCCCGTGGTGTAGATAGGATGAATATCTGAGCGAGGATGTAAAATTTGGTCGAGCGTTTCGAGGATTTGTGGTCCCAGATATGGCTTAGTTAAATAATCAGTTGCGCCAAGCTCAGAGGCTAACAGACGATGCTTACTTCCTGTTCGAGATGTCAGCATTACCGTTGGAATCTCTTTGATTTTTGAATCTTGCTGCCGCGCTTTTAGAAATTCAAATCCATTCATACCCGGCATCTCGATATCACATAAGACGATAGCCACATCGGACTGTCGCAACTGCCGTATCGCCTCAGCCCCATCTTTGGCTTGAAGAACGTCATACCCAGCATTTTGCAGCGTTTTTGTCAGCGTTCCTCGCACTGTGATGGAATCATCCACAATCAAGACGGACTCCCTTGTCAACAGCGGTTCAGCCGCCATCCAGGGAGAATCTAACTTCTCCGGCTGTATGCGGCTAGAAGTCTGCGGAGCGGACTGGGCCGCTATCTTTTGCACTAAGGCAATCGTGTCAATCACCAGCGTCAGCCGACCGCTAGGGAGCACACTACATCCATACAAGTAAGGCTCCACCGCCATAACACCCGAAATTCCCTGGATGAACAGCTCTTGTTCGCCCAAAAGTTGATCAACCTCTAATCCGATAAACCCTGCTTGATGACGCAGCAGTAAGACAGGGTTGGTAACCGGATTCGACCAGCGGTTTGGCTTGCTCTGATGGCGCTTGGGAAGCGTCGTACTGTAGCGTAGAACTTCCGATAGTCGCTTAATAGGAACCAGGTGATCTTTGCCCTCACTTTTCCAACTGAAAACTGTACCCTGTTCCCAAGTTTTTAATTGACTGACCTGCGGCACTAAAATCTGCTCAATGGCATCCATCATTACGGCATAAACCTTATCATTTACCTGGCACAGCAGCAGTTTTGTAATAGTTAGGTTAGCTGGAATTCTCAGTGCGAAACAGGTTCCCTGACCGGGACGGTAGGTCACATTAATTTGACCATTTAGAGCCTGAATCTGAGCCCGAACCGCATTTAGGCCAATGCCTCGCCCAGAGAGATCGTTTGCTTGATCGACGGTAGAAAACCCGGCTTCAAACAATAGATTAATGGTCTGCTCTTGAGTCAAATTTGCTGCTTCAGCTGCTGTAATGAGCTGACTATCGATTGCTTTTTGGCGAATGGTTTTAAGGCTCAGACCTTGGCCATTATCCCAAACTTTAATCAGTAAGTGGCGACCTTCACGGCTGGCCTGTAGGTTGATTTGCGCTGCTGACGTCTTGCCAAGCTTTTTGCGCATCTCAGGGGCTTCAATGCCGTGATCGAAGGCGTTGCGGAGTAAATGCAGTAGCGGATCGTATAGCTGATTTGCAATCACCTTATCGACAAGTTCCTCACCGCCGTAATCTTTGAAGACGACGGGCTTGTTATATTGCTCTACCAAACGTTCAATAGCTTGAGGAAACCGTTGAAAAACTATGCTCAGCGGCTGCATTCTTGCATCTAGAATAGACTCTCTCAAATTAGCAACTAAGCGCTGTTGCCGTTCTATAACTTGATGGGTTTGTCGAATAAAAAACTCTATCGCCTCTGTGCTTTCAGTCTGCTGAACAACACTTTCTAACAGTCCCTGAATTAAAAACTGTTGCTCACTGTAGTGATCTAATTCCAAGGCGTCGAACTGATGCTCTGACAAAGCTTGTGACTTTGAGAATTGCGCTGCTGCCAAAGAAGGCGCTGGTTTCAGAGTGAGCGAAGTTGTTTCTAGGGAATACTGACTGGCCCGGGACTGTAGCCCATAGAGCTGCTGCTGCTGTTCGCTCAGCCGCGTTAAAAGCGCTTTAGTAGTCGCAAAGAGCTGCTCGTTGAATAGCGCTTGCCGGTTTTGCTGGGTCAGCAAATCCCCCACGGTTCGATTAATTTGCTCCAGTTGATAAACAGGAATTCTCACTGTAGCCGAGCCCAAGTTAGTGTGAGTTGGCTCAGGGGCAGTTGAGGATTTATCGAGAGAGCTCTCGACTTTGGCACTATCTGAAGATAGATCGAGCCCTTCTGTAAAGTCTGATGATGGCGTGAAAGAAGGCTGAGATATCTCTTTTTTAGCCGCGGGGACCAAGTCGTTAATCTGCTCTGCCCCTCCCACCATGTCATCTAGAGACAGTTTTGCCTCGTAATTGACCACTGCCTTGTTGACCCGTGGCTGGGCGCTCCCAGCCGTAGGGTTAGCCTGACTAGGCGGCACCGATGAGCGGTTTTTGCTCGATCTCACTTGAGCGGGTTGGGAGGTCCTAGGCTTAGCGGTAGGTTTTTTGGGAGATGAGCCAATAGGTTGACTGAGCCAATGCCAAAGTCCCCCCAGAAGCCCCCGCTTGGCGGATTTGGACGTTACGCTGGTCGATGAACGGATCGGAGGCTGACGTTTGACACTGCGAACAATAGCTTTACGCTGGCGCTGGGGTGAGTCGCCCGCAAATTGCCTGAGGCGTAAGCTAGGTTGCCCGCCCTCAGTGCGATCGCCAGCTAAGATCTGGGCCTGGCCGCTGCGATAGTCATCTAAAGCAACGCGAGCAATCTCAGCGACCTGATCTGGACTATGATTTAGCGCCTTAAGTGTTGTCTGAGCGATTGTCCCAAATCCAGAGAGTCCAACGGATTCAGAGAGCCCAATAAAAATATCGGCCTGGGACTGCAGCAGTGATTTCAAGGCAGGGGGATCAGAAGCTTTGAGTGCTGCCGCTAAATCTTCTAAGTGCTGAGCCACACCAACTTCAAAGATAGACTGGGTCAGATCGAAGCCCAAATCGGTAGAAGAGGGTAAGTAGCCCTCCTGACCAAAGTCGTCGCCGAGGTTCGTCTGAAGCTGAGTGACGACTGCCGCCATGCGATCTAACACATCAGCTTCATCGATTTGGGCACCGTCAAGCCGAGCTGAGAGCAGTAGCTTGAGGCAGTCATAGGCTTCAAAAATTAACCGCTCTACCTCGGCAGTCATTTGAGCTTCTGGGGTACATAACGCTCTAAAG
This sequence comes from Cyanobacteria bacterium P01_H01_bin.119, assembly GCA_039177155.1. Lineage (GTDB taxonomy): Bacteria > Cyanobacteriota > Cyanobacteriia > Phormidesmidales > Phormidesmidaceae > JBCBZT01. Next base: position 7,035 of record JBCDFX010000054.1, on the reverse strand, counting down.
ACATCTTCCAGGGCATGGGTTGTAGTTTTGATCGCATCGAGCCCTACGCTTGCTGCTGCGCCCTTGAGCGTATGGGCAACGCGCATAAGCCCATGAACCTGATGGATATCAAAATTTTGCCGTAACTTTTGCAGCCCTTCGTCGAGCTGTTGAAGTAAATCAGCCGCTTCCTGTAGAAAATAAGGCGGGATAGGTTGGGCAGATGGTTCAGAAGTCATGGCAGAAGATCCAAATAGTGCCGTCTCAAAATTCGGGCGCATTGCCGAAATGGCTGACGTATTGTTTCCCAGTTGAAAAGCCCTTGCTAATACGGTCGCAGCGGGCAAAGCTGGGGAAGTAGAAGCTTGCGGTTGCCCCGATCCTGGCCTAGGAGCAACCTGTGACTGGAGTTAATTGTCACTGCGATCGCAGTGGCTAGGGGCTGTCATCAGTTAGATTTCCACCTATTGTGATGATGGTTACTTTGTGATGATGGTTACTGCCCCTAGCTGAGTCATTAGAGCGGACGTTTTTTACAGCTCGCCATATCAGGCTTTGGCGGTTAATGGGTAACACACCCTAGGAGACCTTAAATTTACCCGTACTATCTTGCAGCGCCTCAGCGGTAGAGAGTAGCTGTTGGATGGCACTTGTTAAGCGATCCGAATTTTGAGCAGTTTGGTTAGCTAGCTTCGTCGCCTCTGTAACAGTCTCTGTCACCAGCTTGAACTCAGCCGCCTGCTTATGGGTCGTTTCGGTAATCCCCTCCATCCGATCACTAATTTGACTGGTGGCCTCAACAATCTCAGTCAGATTTTGGCGGGCATCGGTCACCAAATTGGTTCCCTCAGCCACTTGTTGAATACCGCTTTCCATCGCCTTTGAAACTTCTGCTGTACCAATCTGGATTTCTTGAACCAACTGTTCAATTTCAGTGGCAGCCTCCGCCGATTGACGGGCTAGGGAGCGAACCTCATTGGCAACCACAGCAAAGCCCCGACCATATTTACCCGCTCGCGTGGCCTCAATAGAAGCATTTAGTGATAGGAGCTGAGTTTGAGTGGTGAAGTGGCTAATCAGATTCACAATCTTGGAGACCTTTTGGGAAGACTCGCTGAGCCGCTTGATTCGCTGACTCGTTTCAGCCACCGTCGATCGAATGGCTAAGATACCGTCTACCGTTCGGTTCATGGCGCTATCGCCGACCTTCACGATCTGGTTAGCTTGCTGAACAGTTGCTTCAACCTGCTGAGCATCACCGGCAACGGTTTCAGTAAAGCTCATCATCTCCTGCACCCGCTTAAGTGCCTGCTCTAGAGCTAAGGTTTGCTGCTGAGCTTGTTCAGTTACCGACCGCACAGAGGACTCACTAAGCTGGGAGGTGCTGCCGACTTCTGCTGCCGCCTTCTGTACTTCTAAGACAATTTTCTGCAGGCTTTGCAGGGTGTTGTTGTAGGCGCTTGCAACCGTGCCCACCTCAGTGTCGATAACGGGCGCCCGAACGGTTAGGTCACCGTCAAGGGCTGGACGGACTTCTGTCAGGAGCTGCATCACCTGCTGTTGGAGCTCCTCTTTTGACGTTTTTTCTCGAGTGACACTCTCGGCCAGCTTGGCGTTCTTCTCTTGGAGCTGCTCCAAATAGTCAGCCTGCTTCAGGGCAACGTTAAGTTGAGTCCCGATACGCTGGGCAAATTGGACATCTCCATCTTTCCAGTTTCGGGGGCCGGTGCACTGGTGGACGCAAAATAGTCCCCAGAGAATATCGCCTTTGAGCAGGGGCACCACCAGACTGGCTCGCACCTGAAGCTGAGATAGCAGCTCAACCAGGCAGTCGGGTAAGTCGAGAGCCTTGATATCGTTGACGACCCAGTAGCGACCTTTGCGGTAGTTTTCGGCCTGATCTTCTGCAAAGCAGTGATCTTTAACCTGGGCGGCTAGGGCCGAGAACACGCCAGGGGCAACATCTTCGACCACAAACTGACCGACGTTGTAGTTGGATGCCGGATCAAACTGGAAGAGCCCGACTCGATCAGCATGAAGCATCTGGCGAATATCTTGGGCGACCGTTTTAAGGGTTTTGGGGAGGTCTGTGGTGCGCAGCAGCCGGTCTGTGATTTTGCTAATCAGCTGCTCTTGCTCAGAGGTTCGGGTGAGCTGCTCTAGATAATCAGCCTGCTTCAGGGCAACGTTGAGCTGAGTCCCGATACGCTGGGCAAACTGGACATCTCCATCTTCCCAGTTGCGGGGGCCGGTGCACTGGTGGACGCAAAATAGTCCCCAGAGAATATCGCCTTTGAGCAGGGGCACCACCAGACTGGCTCGCACCTGAAGCTGAGATAGTAGCTCAACTAGACAGTCGGGTAAGTCGAGAGCCTTGATATCGTTGACAACCCAGTAGCGGCCTTTGCGGTAGTTTTCGGCCTGATCTTCTGCAAAGCAATGATCTTTGACCTGAGCGGCTAGGGCAGAAAACACGCCAGGGGCAACATCTTCGACCACAAACTGACCGACGTTGTAGTTGGATGCCGGATCAAACTGGAAGAGCCCGACTCGATCGGCGTGAAGCATCTGGCGAATATCTTGGGCAACCGTCTTAAGGGTTTTAGGGAGGTCTGTGGTGCGCAGTAATCGGTCTGTGATTTTGCTGATCAACTGCTCTTGCTCAGAGGTTCGGGCAAGGCGTTTGAGGGAATCTGCCTGTTGGATAGCGGTTCCAAGCTGGAGGCCGATTTGTTTGAGCGCGTTGATTTCAAACGCTGTCCAGGTGCGCGGAATATGGGTTTGGTAAACGCTTAGGAGCCCCCAGAGCTGGTCGCCTTTGAAGACTGGCACTGTTATGTAGGCACTAATCTCGAATTCTTTTAGCTGTTCAAGTTCAGCGGGATAGAGATCGACTGCGTCGATGTGGTTAACGATTAAGCTCTGCTGTTGACGATAGGGGCCACCCTGAGAGGCTTGCAGATCAGTTTTGGGCCAAACTGCCGGAAGAGGAACGTTGGGTAATGTGGTAGTCGGCGGCTGACCGATGGCCTCGGGGAGTTGCTCAGTACTCCAATCGGGATTGAAAGAGTGGATGGCGACGCGATCGCACTTTAATAATTTGTGAACCGTCTGCTGAGTCACCTGATAGCACTTCTCCAGATCCTGGGCGTACCCTGTGCTGCTGATTCGCTCAATGATATCTGGCATAGCCTCTTGAGTATGCTCAGCTTTAAGCATCTCTGCTGCCAGTTCCGACTGGTGCACAACTGACCCAGCTAGATTGCTAACCTGGGTCAGGAGTTCGAGATCGTTTGCTTGCCAATGGCGGGAGCTTTGATGGTGATAGGCACCCATTACTCCCCAGAACTGGCTCCCGCAATAAATCCCGATGACCGCACAAGCTTTAACATCAAAATCCGTCAGGTTTTCTAAATGGACATCGCTGAGGTCTGGGGCCTGATCAATATCATGAACAACAAGCGATCGCTGGGACCCGTCGCTTTGTTGAGTCGGGCGATAACCCTCAGCAAGCACAGCATCTGTCAGAGCGGGAACTGCCCCGCTTTTGGATTCACAGACCAGCTGTAGACGGTGATCCAGGCGGAACTGGAAAATCGCGACCCGATCGACATTGAGGGTCTTGCGAGTTTCTCGGGCTACTGCATTTAAGGTCGTTTCTACATCTGAGACTGAAGCTTGGCGCATTTTATCGCTCAGGCTTGCCAGCAGCCGCCGCTCTGATTGAAAGACCAGGGGCTGGAGGTTGACTTGAAGCTCTGTTGCCACAAGGTAGAGAAATCCGATGTCATCTTCACTCCAGGTGCGGGGAGCGTCGCACTGTTGAAGGCTCAGTAAGCCCCAAAGCTGGTTGCCAAGATAAACCGGTAAGCTGAGATTGGCTTTGACCTGGAACTGGTTCCAGAGCTGCATCTGATAGGGAGTAATAACCTCTTCAAGGGCATCTGCAATCGCAACTGAAGAGCGCTCTAAATAATCTTCACTGTGGCCTGCTCCAAACGCGATCGCCGGCAACTGCTCTCCTAGCATAGGAGCATATCCAGCGCTCAGAGACTCAGCAACGACAGTTCCTTGCGTTTCCGATTGAAACTGGAAGATGGCGGCGCGGTTAACCTGAAACCGTTTGCGCAGTTCAGCAACCGCGATCTGGTAGAGGTTTTCGAGAGTGTTGGCCGCCGCCATGCGATCGGCGATCGCAAATGCCCGCCGACCTCGATTCGGCATCAGCGGTGTAACCTGAGCTGCTGAGGCAGCAACGGCCGTTTCAGATAACGATGGTGAGGCTTCAGCTTCAACCGTTGCTTCAACTGCTTCACTGACGGTTAGATCACGATCGGACAGCTTGACTGATGCCGCTTCGGATGCTGCAGTATCGTGATTTTCAGTGACGGACTCTGAGCCTAATCCAGACTCAGTCTCTACGTCAGCTTGAAGCTGTTGATCGGTAGTATGCGTGAGGCTTTCCATAGCTAAATTCCAATGTTTTTGAGCGTTTTTCAGAAATCTGAACACAGTTAGCACTTTTGAGGGCTACTAAAAGTTATGAAGGGTTTTGAGAACCTCAACTATCAATTCTGTGGGGCTAACAGCGCTGACTTAAAAGGTTAAAAGCAGCAAAATATCTGATCAATTGAAGCTAGTCTGAGTCTCCCTGCAACCGACGGATAATGGCCGACACTTCCAAGACAATGCCGTTATGATTTGGCAGGTATCCTTTAACAAACGGAGCTAACATCGTCGAGCAGAGCTCGTCTTGCTCCTGAAGCTGTGATGGTTCCACTAGATCTACATCGTCAATCTGATTGACGGCTAGGCCGACCGCCGCCGCATCAGACTGAACCACAATGATTGAGAACTGATCTTGCAGCGGATTTTGAGCACTTAAGGATAGATTGCCCATCAGCACGTTTAGATCAACAATCCAAAGATTTTCTCCACGCCAACTACAAATTCCTAAAACTGAATCTGACATGTCGGGGATTGGTAAAATCTCTGTTGGATCAATCTGAAGGACTTCCAAGATATCAGCTAGTGGCAGTAGAAAGCCTTTATCTTTAAACAGCTGAAAACTCAGAAACTGCTGACGCTTATCTTCTTTGACGGGGGTCAAACCAAGAGGATCATGTTGATCAAGCGGTTGCGCTCTACCCGGTTGATCAGAGAAAGTAGTTGAAGTCATTGGCTATACTTCCGTCGATAAAATCTTCTGAATAGCCTCTTGTAGCTGCTGCTTGTTTACAGGTTTACAGAGGTAGGCATCTGCCCCAAGCATTGAGCCCCAGAGTTGATCGGCCTTAGTATCCTTTGTTGAACAGATAACCACAGGAAGGTTTCTGGTTTTCTGATTTACTTTCAAGTCGCGACACAGCTCAAACCCGCTTTGCCCAGGTAGAACCACATCCAAAAAGATTATGTCAAACTCTCGGGCTTGAAGAAAGGGTAAGGCTTCTTCACCACTGCTAACACCCACTACTGAAACATTTGACTGCTGGAGATACTGGGTGAGTATTTCTCGATCGGTTAAGCTGTCCTCTATGACTAATGCTTTCAACATGGAACCCTCTTCTTCTCAAATTTAGGTTAATCGGTTACTGGGTTTGGTCTTAGCTCTGGTATTGTGCGGCTCGCATCTTAAGTCGGTGCTCTAGCTAGGCATCACTTATTGGGAATATATCCTTTGGCTATCAGATGATTTTTCAACACTTTAAAGACGCGATCTGATCGAATAGGCTTAGCCAAAAAACCGGATGCGCCAACTATCTTTGCTCGAACGCGATCGCCGATTCCGTCATTATTGGTTACGATAACTATGGGAATATCTCTAAACGCAGAGACTCGCCTCACTTGGGCGCACAGCTCATACCCGTTGACCACCGGCATAACTAAATCAAGAAAAACTAGCTTTGGCTTTAGCTCTAACAATTTTATAATTGCTTGCAATGGGTCTGAAACATTGGCATATCCATATCCAAAACTTTGGATGATTTCGCCCATGGCTTTACCGTCTGCTGGATTATCATCGACGTAGACAATCATGGAGCCATCTTTTGCATTTCTTTCTCTGGTATCTATGCGACAAGAGTTAGATGATAAAGATGAGTCAGTTTGGTTTTCTTTCTCCCGTGCAGGCGAGGGAGCTTTAGCGGGCGATGTTCTGTTGCTCTGAGTCTTCTGCTGAGAAAGATGCCGGGTGTCTGATAGCTGAATTAGCCTCTGTTCAAGGTAAGGCATTAAAGATTGAGCAAGAGGCATAATCGGTTTTTTGATTCTGAAGGCTAAGTCTCTGAGGCTCTGTTGACCAGACTCAGCTTCTGCCAACAATCGAAATGTTGCCTGAGACACTTTCTCCTGAAGCACTTTAGGCTCTAAAACAATCGGTGTTAAATCTGGATTGATTGATATCAAACCAAAACTTTCCCACCCTTGCCAGTCGGCTTGAGCCTGCGTCCAGGGTCGCATAGATCTCATGCTTAGAATTGAGGATTCGCTTTTATCTTTGGAAACCTTTCCTATTTTCAGTGATTTTCCTGATGCCTGATAGCTCAAGTTTCCTCGATAAAGGATGTCAAATAAAACTTCTGAAATGCAATCTTGAACAATTTCTGAAAACTGCCCAGGGCCTATCATCTTATGTCTCGCAAGATTGACTAAAACTTTATAGCTGCAGCCTTCTCTGGAGAGCTTTCCCTTAGAAGTAAGTTGCTTGACCAACTCAGGTGCGTGATGAGCTAAATGCCTAAAACATCGATAATTGCAGTGAGGCTGCGTGTCTGCCCAGCCAAATTCACCATTGCGAAAATATAAATACCATCGCTCTAGAGTGCTAGCCTCAATGGTCATAAAGCCGGTAAAAAATTGTTGACTGCTCTCCTCAATCTTTCGACCTAGGTCAGCGGCAATAGGTAGATTTAGCATGGACTACAGGGTTTCAAGTGAACGATTTTCTGGAGTATTAGATGATGAGCAGGTGGTATAAATGGTAGGCCCTGGGCAGTTTTCAGAAATTGTTCAAGATTGCATTTCAGAAGTTTTATTTGACATCCTTTATCGAGGAAA
>JBCDFX010000053.1:0-14348 GCA_039177155.1 Cyanobacteria bacterium P01_H01_bin.119 | reverse complement strand
TCCGCCGGCAACTCAGCACGCGATCGCCGGCAATCAAGCTCTGATTTTGGCCGGAGAACCGATGCCCCTTGAGGAAAATGAGCGCCCCAACGGACGAGTCATGGTGGCGCTAAATCAGCCGGGCGATCGCCTGTGGCTAGTGGTGGTCGATGGTAAACAGCCCTATTACAGCGAAGGCGCAACCCTGGCACAACTGATTGAAATTGCCCAGGGCTTAGGAGCCGACGCCGCGCTCAATCTCGATGGCGGCGGGTCAACAACGCTGGTTATGGCCGCTGATCGGGGGGCGAAGGTCTTAAATGCCCCCATCCACACTAAATGGCCGATGCGCGAACGTCCGGTCGCTAGCCATCTGGGGTTTCGCGCCGTACCGATATAGTCTTTAGTGAGCCATCTGACCGAAGATACAGAGCCCTAGACAGCAATGTGAGATAGCTCTAGGGTCAACAGCGTTACTGGATTAAGCGGGGCAAAGCGAGTAAAGTCACCTACGGCTACGGAGCGAGATAGCTGCACCTGCAAAAGCTGATGGTTCCAGTTGAACCCTGACAAATTGGATTTTGATAGATTCTGCAACCATAGAGAAACCTCGGCTAGGGTTTCTACCGTTGCGATCGCGGCCACAATCCGGCCGCCGGGATGTAAGCGATCGCCACAGAGTTTCAAAACCGCTGCTATGTTGCCGCCGCTGCCGCCAATAAAGACCCGGTCAGGGGCGGGTAAGCGCTCTAATGCTTGAGGAGCAGCGCCGTGGATAACTTGAACACTATTAACGCCAAAGCGATCGCAGTTTTGCTGAATTAGGCTCGCGCCCATGGCTGTTTTTTCTAAGGCATAAATCTGAGCGCTGGGCTGAAGCCTCGCTAGCTCAATACTGAGAGAGCCTGTGCCAGCACCAATATCCCAGAGCGTTTGCTCAGGCAGCAGCGCCAGTTCCGCCAGGGCCAAAATCCGCACTTCTCGCTTGGTCATCAGTCCCGGTCGGTCGGGGAAGGTTAAAAAGCAGCTATCTTTAAGCCCAAACGGGGGCAGTTGAGAACAATCGACCCCGTCTACCGCCCCAGTTTGACCCACCAGCACCACCACATTTAGCGGCGCAAAGGCAGACACCTGCCCGTCTGCCTGGGCCAGAGCCGCTGGGATAAACTGCCGCACCCGTTCCTCAGATCCGCCTAGGTTTTCGCACACCCAAAGCTGGTAAGAAACGGGCAAGTCTAGGGACTCAATCAAACGGGCGATCGCCACCGGATGATGAATTTTGTCCGTTAGCACCGCAATTTTTGCGGCATTTTGCTGCAAGGCTAGGGTCAAGGCATCAAAAGATCGCCCGTGGGCACTGATCAAGCGGGCATCTTGCCAGGGTAGCTTTAGCCGGCTAAAGGCCAACTGCACCGAACTGGGATGGGGATAAAACCACAGCCAGTCTTCCGGAAAGGCCGACAGCAACAGCCGCCCCAGCCCAAAAAACAGCGGATCTCCCGAAGTTAATATCACCACAGTTGGGTCGCTATGGTGTGACAAATACCGCCCAAGATTGTCTAGGGTTGACTGGAATAAGCCCAAAGGCCAGGTTTCTCCGGCACAGTCTGGGAAATAGGCCAGATGGCGATCGCTGCCAATTACTAAATCGGCCTGCTGAATTTGAGCGACCCGGCCCGGCGACAGTCCTGCCGATCCGTCCATGCCGATGCCAATTACGTGAATGCCAGGCGCGTGCTTGCTGGGAAATGGAGCAGCCGCTTTAGGGTCTGTCTGGCCCGCCGTGGCGTGCTGATTGACTGCAGATTCTGGAGATGAACTCATGGCAGCGCTTCCCAAGCCATTACCACTAGCGCATTTAAGATAGCCGCTGCCACCCCCGATCCCCCTTTACGACCCTCCACCCGAATCTGAGGAATATCCGTGGCCGCTAGTGCTTGCTTTGACTCGGTCACCGCAATAAAGCCCACAGGCGCACCAAGCACCAAAGCCGGACTGGCCGTACCTGCCGCGATCGCTTCACAGACCGCCAACAGAGCCGTCGGGGCATTGCCTACCACTACAATGGCCTGAGGATAGTGAGCTAAAGCCCGGGCCATCCCGGCGGCAGAGCGAGTTTGACCCGGCGGTGGAGCGTCTCCCATAGCGATCGCCGGCATCATCACATTTTCAAACGTCCTCGACACCATAGCCTGAGAACCCTGCTCCACCATTCTGACATCTGTAACAATAGGCGTTTTTTGCTGGATTGCCCGGATGCCAGCCGCGATCGCCCCTGGAGCTGTGCGAATTAACCGCTGAAACTCAAAATCGGCAGTAGTGTGGATTACCCGCCGAATAATGGCATATTCCTGCTTAGAGAAGCTATGTTCGCCCATTTCGCGATCGATCACCGCAAAGCTTTGGTCAACAATGGGATGCTGGTGTAAATGCGGCATATATGCCCCTGCTTATAGATGACTAATATCTTGTACCAAAACCTTTATGCTGCGATAGTTTTAAAACCCACTGCTTACTGCTCAAGTCTATATTCGGCAAAACGCCAGACAGGCTTTAGCCAAAAAATACTTGGCATAGGAGTCCTCCCAGACCAGTTCTAATACCACAGGCAATACGTTGGTAAAAATACGGAGCCTTTAATCTTTAAATTGTCCACTTTTGAGACAAGTTGGCGGCCAAAACAGTGCCCAGCATGGCCAAAAGGGAAATTCACGGAAAATTTACAAAGCCAGCATCAGATGAACTAAAACTAGATATCTGATGAATCTTGGGTAAAAACAACATAAATTGGTTAACCGTTGATGAAAGCTGTGATGATAATACGGATAAGCAAGATAGGTTTATGCCCACGGCTTTTACGAGTCGCATCAAAACTTCACGTCAATTCCAGTAATGCGTATCTAAGCCCTCTTTTGCCGTCTGTACGCGATCGCTATTCGTTATCGGTAAGTTGTGCCCCCCTCAGTGAACACTTGGAGGATTGCCACTAACTAAACGGTTATTGTCCCCACCGTCCGTAATTGCCCTGCCCCACTTGTAGATCAACCCATCTCTGAACGACGTGGATTGGAGTTTGTTGATAGCTCGACAGCCCGTGTCTGTATGCGCTAGTCTTCGATCACCTGAATGAGGTTAATTTGTCAAGGTTTAGCTGATGCATTGACCTCTATTTTTGAAGCAATGCAGCATCGTAAATGATTTCACAGGCAATTTTTTGATTCAGATTCAGCTATTTTGCTGGTATTAGTTAAATCACCTTCATCTACCATGACGGCTATCCAGTCTGCCTCCCAAACCTTCGTTCGAGCTTCGGCTGCATCAACTGAAGCTTCAGTTGATGCTATCGATAGCAGTCTGCGTTTATCGCCTCATATGTTTTACCAACCGGTTATTGATATCACCGTCGCGATTCCAACCTACAACGGCGCCCAGCGGCTGCCGCTGATACTGGAGCGACTGAAGACTCAAACCGGGGTAGAAGGTATTCGTTGGGAGGTGATTGTTTGTGATAACAACAGCCTCGATAGTACTGCCGACGTTGTTCGCACTTATCAGGCCCAGTGGGATAGTGATATCTGCCCTTTGCGCTATGGCTTCGCGGCAGAGCAGGGAGCCGCCCACGCCCGGCAGCATGCGGTGGAGCTGGCAAAGGGAAGTTTGGTTGCTTTCCTTGATGACGATAATCTGCCCGCCACAGACTGGGTACAGCAAGCTTATCAGTTTGGGCAGCGCTATCCTAAAGCTGGCGCCTTTGGCAGTCAGATTCACGGCAAGTTTGAAGGGCCGGTGCCCCAAGACTTTCAGAAGATGGCGTGCTATCTGGCTATTATTGAGCGGGGCGATCGCCCCCATCAGTACGATCCCAAAAATAAAATTTTGCCTCCCGGTGCAGGGCTGGTGGTTAGACGGCAGGCTTGGCTTGACTCAGTACCCCAGCGACTGTTTCTAAACAACAAAGGAAAGGCCGCAGGCTTGGCCAGCGAAGATCTCGAAGCCGTTCTCCATGTGCAAAGAGCGGGCTGGGAAATCTGGTACAACGCCGATATGGTCGTTGAGCATCTAATCCCGAACAGTCGCTTACAGGTCGATTACCTCAAAACTCTGTTGCGCTGTGTTGGGCTCAGTCGGTTTTACGTTCGGATGCTGGGCGTAGAAAAATGGAAGCGTCCCTTTCTGGTGCCGGCCTACATCGCTAATGATATTCGCAGACTGGCGCTGCACTATGTCAAGCATGGCGCAAGCGCAGACAACAACTGGATTGAGGACTGTCAGCGAGAGTATTTAACCAGCTCCCTCAACAGCCCTTTCTTTTTGCTCAAGAAATGCTACCGCGATCGCGTTGCCCAAAGTAAAGCGCAGCATATTCCCGATCAGGAACAATGGCTTAGTCGTCTTACCTCAGGTTTTGAGCAAGACCAGTTCCAGCTTCATCAACAGTCTGTTATTGCGCTGAACAACGAAGCGCATTTAGCCCAGCAGGAAATTTTGGTGCGGCTAGAAGGTACACCGCCGGTCTCACCCCGCCAGTTTATGCCGGTGATTGAGCATCACAACCTGGGGCGAACCCTGGATCGGTGGGTACTGCGACAGTTCTTCAGGGCCTATGCTCAAGGCGTTTCTTCGCCGATGGACAACTCAGATGGAAAAGCAGTGGTTGAGACCTATTCATTCAATCTGTCTCGGGCCAGCATCTGCGATCGCCACTTTGCCGCTTTTGTCGATCACTGCCTGAGTCGCTCCAGCCTAGCCCCGCACCAGCTCTGCTTTGAGGTTTCAGAATCTATTGCCATAGATGAGCTTGACTCGGTAACCCGACTCGCTTATCAGCTTCAGGATATCGGCTGTCAACTGATTATTGACGACTTTGGCCAAGCCCAAAATGGAGTAAACCTTGCCTCCCAGTTTCCGCTCAGCGCCCTGAAGCTTAATAGCCATCTGATTCAGTCCCCAGGTCGGAAAGCCGACCTTAGAAAGGTTCAAGAGCTAGTTGCCGTGGGGCAAGCCCTTAAGGTGCTGACTGTCGCAAAAGGGGTTGAAAATCGAGCTATTCTGACTCATGTCAAATCTCTAGGCATTAGTCATGCCCAAGGATACGAGTTACATAAGCCTCGACCCATGACCCGCATCTATCAAGAGCATCAGCCGTAGTTCTTATGCAGAGTTTCAAAGTTGACAGCCTAATCGTTAGCGTTTGATTGAACCACATCTGAGATTTGCAGTTTCGAGGTTAAAGATGATCGATATTACAGTTGTCATCCCAACCTACAACGGTGCGGAGCGGGTGCCTTTAGTCTTAGAGAAGATCAAGGTTCAGACCAACACCGATGCGTTTAGTTGGGAAATCTTAGTTGTGGATAACAACAGCCAAGACCACACGGCTGAAACCATCCGCGACTTACAGAAGAGCTGGTCCAAGGATGCTCTAAGGTACTGTTTTGAGCCACGCCAGGGATTGGCCTATGCGCGTCAATGCGGTGTTGATCATGCTAAAGGCGCACTGGTTGCCTTCTTAGATGACGATGTGCTGCCAGCGGCGGACTGGCTAGCTGAAGCCTACCGGTTTGGGCGCGATCGCCCCCATATCGGAGCCTACGGCGGACAAATTCACGGTGCATTTGAAGTAGAGCCACCGGGCGGCTTTGAGCGCATCAAGTCCTTTCTAGCCATTCGGGAACGCGGTGCGGCAGCTCACGCCTATAAGCCTGAAGTCCTCAGTCTTCCTCCCGGCGCAGCGCTAGTTGTGCGTAAAGCCGCTTGGCAAGCCAGCGTGCCCAAACAGCTCACGCTAGTCGGGCGGATTAACGGCACTATGCTCTCTGGGGAAGACTTTGAAGCCTTGCTCCATCTCCATCAACACGGGTGGGAAATTTGGTATTGTCCAACCATGCAGGCCTACCATCAAATTCCACGCCACCGCCTAGAGCGAGACTACTTACTTTCCATAACCCGCGGCTGTGGCCTATGCGTTTGTCTATTGCGCTGGGTTCCCGCCAGGCCTTGGCAGCGTCCTTTAATTGCAGGGCGAATTGTCGCGAGCAGCCTAAAACGGATGCTGGCCCACTTTTGGAGATATAGAGGCCAGGTTTATACAGATGTGGTAGCTGCCTGCGAACTAAACTTTATGGTCTACAACCTTTTAAGCCCCTTGTTCTGTATGCAGACTTTGCTAAAGCAGTCGCAAAATATGCCCCCTGTTGAGAAAACTATCTAAACGCTGGAGTTGAGAAGTCATTATGAATCCTCCTGTTATTGCCATCGGCCTTGACGCCGCTGATCCCCAACTGCTAGAAACCTGGATGGACCAGGGCCATCTCAAAACCCTACAGCGTTTGAGACAAGGGGGAACCTACGGTCGCCTGCTAAACCTAGATTCTTACCGGGCAGAAACGCCTTGGACAACCTTCTTAACCGGGGTTTTACCCGAAGAGACTGGATATTGGGGGCCGATTAAGTACAACCCCGACACTTATCAAGCTCAAGAAGTTCGAGCCTACAAGTTTAAGGATTATCCACCGTTTTATGCCCTCGGTGACCAATACCGAGTCGCTGTTTTTGACATGCCCCAGTCAGCCCTTTCCGAGCAGGTAAATGGCTGGCAGGTGCTTGCCTGGGGTGCCCACTCTGCTCAGGTAGATAGTCAGTCTAGCCCATCAGATCTCTTTCAGACTGTTGTTGATCGTCACGGCGCGCATCCCATGTTTAATCGGGATTACGCCGACTGCCGCAATTTGGAGGCCCTAGAGCGCCTGCAGCGGGGAATGGAAACTGGAATTTCTCGCCGCGCCAAAATCTGCCAGGACTGGCTACAGCAAAAGCCTTGGGATTTATTGTTAACCGTTTTTGGCGAAACTCACACCGCAGGGCATTACCACTGGCACCTTAGTCAGCCCCATCCCATTCACAAAGTTGGTGTTCCCCAGGCAGAAGACGGACTGCTCAAAATTTACCAGGCGGTTGATCGAGCGATTTCAGAAATCGTGGATGCGGCTCCTCAAGAAGCAAATATCCTAGTTTTCGCTGCCCACGGTATGGGTGCAAACGTGATGGATTTACCCAGCATGCTGTTCTTACCCGAACTGCTGTATCGATGGAGTTTCCCAGGGCAGTACGGACTAGCCTTCAGTCGCCGTAGAAAAAGCCTTAAGTCTCCCAAAACTGCCTTTAAAAAGAGGGCCTGGATCGGCGAAGTTTGGGATTTAAAGTACGAGAAAAATCCCCTCAGATCATGGCTCCGCCAAAACCTACCCACTAGGCTTTATCACCGTTTAGAAGCACTCCTGGGCAAAGGGGATGGCATATCTCTGGCGTCTCCCTACGAGCAGCAGGCCGCCTCAGATCCGCTGTTTTGGCAGCCCGCCAACTGGTATAAACCCCTCTGGCCTCAAATGAAGGCATTCGCACTGCCGAGCTTCTCCGAAGGATATGTTCGTATCAATGTCAAAGGGCGAGAAGCACAGGGTATTGTTTCTCCTAAAGACTACGACGCAGTTTGTGAGCAGATTACAACTGAGCTCAAAGCTCTAAAAGATATTAGATACGGTCATCCCATGGTGGATAAAGTGATTCGAACGCGGCAAAACGCCCTCGAACAGGATCCGAAGCTGCCTGACGCCGACCTGATTATCATCTGGCAGGAAGAATTTGCTACCGACGGTGTTGAGAGCCCGGCGTTCGGTCGAATCGGCCCCGTCCCCTACCTTAGAACTGGCAGTCATCGAGCAGAAGGATTTTTACTCGGAAACGGTCCCAACTTTGACTCCGGTGAATCTTTGCCCGAAGACACCAAAGCTCTAGATTTAGCGCCAACCATCTTAGATTTAATGGGAGCACAGCCCCCTAGCTATATTGAAGGCCGCTCAATTTTGAAACAAACCACAGGCATTAGGTAGTTCTTCGACAGCCTCGCCTGCTTTATAGCCTACCTAGAAGTAGCGCCATCCAAGCTCAAAAGGCTGATCAGTTGAGCGTGTTGATTTAAGCCAGCCGTTAAATTGTTTATTGCGTCAACCATGTTTTTCTCAAACACCGCTGCACAAGATATTAGTGATATCTCGGTTTTAATTAAAACTTTTCAAAGGCCTAAAACCGTCAATAGAGCAATTCAACAAATCCGCAAGTTTTATCCAGATATTAAAATTTTACTTGCTGATGACAGTCAAAAGTCAACGGAAATTCTGGATCCCAAGACACAAGTCTATCGATTACCGTTTGATTCAGGGTTATCTAAGGGCAGAAATTTTTTACTGTCCAAGGTAGAGACCGAGTATTTCTTGATAATGGATGACGATCACTTTTTCAGCCGCGGAACTCATCTTAAGAAGATGGTTGATATCTTGGAGCGAGAAGACTTTGATATCTTAAGCTGTTTGGTGTTTGAGCGATCCAAATCAAAGAAAGACCTTTACCGTAAGCGCCTAATTGATTTTTACTTAAACATTGAGCTGAAAAACGGAGAGCTAAAATTTTTGGACGGTTACCATACGTCTCACAAAGACTATAAAGTTTGTGATCTGGTTCACAATTTTTTTCTTGCTAAGACTAAACGAGTAAAGGCAATGGGAGGTTGGGATGAGCGGCTTAAAATAGCAGAACATGCAGACTTTTTTATCCAAACAAAGCAGGCAGGCTTAAAAGTAGGATATACACCCCGATCAAAAGTCAACCATGTTCACCTGAGCGAAGAACGGTTCTCTAATGATTATGCAGCCTTTCGCAAGCGTATGTCAGAATTTAGAAGGATTTGGATTGAGAAGCACGGCATTACTCAAATTATGAGGCGCGATGGATCGGTGCTGTCATCTCAGGATTTTATTGCGCAGAAAGGATGGTAAAGCCTACTCTGTTGAATTCCTATGAGTATTTCTGTCATTATTCCAGCCTTCAACAGTGAAAACCATATTCACAGCGCGTTGGAAAGTGTTGTGAATCAAACCTGTCAGCCTAAAGAGGTCATTGTCATTGACGATGCCTCAACAGATAACACAGCTAATTTAGTGCTAGAGCAGTATCCGTCTGTAAATCTAATTCAACTGCGTGAGAATGGCGGTGCGGCTAGAGCTAGAAATAAAGGACTATCCGTTGCATCAGGAGAATTAATTGCTTTTTTAGACTCTGACGACCAGTGGTTGCCCAACTACCTAGAAACTCAAATAAATGCATTAGCAGGGGCTCCTGATGCTGTCTTGGTCGTTTGTGATTATTTGGCTGTAAAGCGTAATGGCTCAGAGATTACCATTAGCACAAAACCGCTGTCTATTTATCCTGATTTAACACATCACTTACTGGTATACAACTTTATTCCAACCATGTCGTTGGTTGTGCTGCGAAAGAAAATGCTACCTGAAACCTCTCCCTTAAGAGAAGACTTAAAGATCGCCCACGACTTCGATTTATATCTGAGACTATCGACAGCAGGAAATATTTTACATGTGCCTCACACGCTTATGAGAAAAGTCGATCATTCTGATAATTTGACTGCAAACTATCGACAGTGCCTTGATGAAACGTATCAAGCTCTAGACAGTTTTTTTAATAGCGAAGCCGGGCAAGCCTACAGTCATCTTCAGCCTGAGGTGAAGGCAAAGTGGTCATTTAATTTTTCAAAATGGGTATGGGACTCCCATGGCGACTATGTTTTTTCTACTTTGACGCTTTTAAACGCGCTTCGTCACGCGCCCAAGCTAGCGCTTCAGAAGGCTATATCGCAAAGTATTTCTCGCCTTTCGGCATTTGGTTCTCAATTCAAAGCGTAATGTTAGTTTGTGAATCTTCTTAGTTGAGTAGTCAGTATAGCTCGCCAATAGCAATACAGTTATCAATGCATACACCTATAGTTTCTATCGTTATACCAGTTTTCAATGGACAAGATACTATAGAGAGAACGGTTTCATCAGTTCTCTCGCAGACTTTCTCAGACTTTGAGCTGATTATTATCGACGATGGTTGTACAGATAAAACCTTAAGAATAGTCAATCATTTTTCAGACTCAAGACTGAAAGTATATTCTTATCCAAATGCTGGGCTATCGGCAAGCCGGAACCGAGGTATTCGGATCGCCTCTGGCGCTTTTATCTCTTTCTTAGATGCAGATGATGTTTGGACTGACACCAAATTAGCTGATCAATTAAGCGCTCTGCAGGAGCACTCAAGCGCCAGTATTGCTTACAGTTGGACAAACTATATCGATGAGAATGACAACTTTATTCAGTCAGGCTCCCATCTGACTTTTAATGGAAATATTTTTGAAAATCTTTTGGTGATCAATGCAGTCGAAAGCGGTTCTAACGTTTTGGTCAAAAGAACTGTACTTGAGCAAGTTGGTTTCTTCGATGAGACGCTTAAAGCGGCTGAAGATTGGGATATGTGGCTCAGGCTCTCTAGCCAATATGAATTTGTTTGTGTGCCGAAAGTGCAGATTCTATATCGGCGCACGAATTCAATGTCTTCTAATGTTGCTCGCCAAGAGACCGAGTGCGTCAAGGTTTTAGAGCGGGCCTGTGCTAGCCGTCCTGAAGAAACAGCATTTTTAAGACAAAAAAGCTTAGCTAATTTGTATCGATATCTTACTTTCAAAGCTTTGGAAGGTGCACCAGGGAGGCAGAAAGGGATAGAGTCGGCGCGGTGCCTTCTTCAGGCAGTCCGGTATAACCCTTCGCTGCTTAAAAATGTACGGTTAGTTTTATCGGTTGTATTAAAAATTTCAGCTGTTGTTCTTTTACCCTCTAGCCAATCGGAACCTTTTTTGAATCGAAAAAGAGCCACTAGTTAATCTAGATAGTTTAAGCCATGAAGATTCAGCTAATTATAGATTACTTAATTACTTACAGCAGCTTCTGGGTGTCTTGGTTGTTTTTGGGCGCGATCGCGATCGCGATTAGCGGCTTCCTGACGCGAGGCATGAAACCTCAAGAACTAGGCGCATCTTTACAGGAGAAAGATAAGCAGGCTATAGAGGCTCAGAAGTATCGGTTATCTCATTCTAAGCCCGCGAGTGCCAAGCTTATAGATAGCTTTGCAGTAGTTCTGATGAGCTTATTTATATTGCTGTACATTTACCTTATTTATTACAAAGCAGACTTCGCTTATTCAGACAATTCTCAGTTTACCTTTTACTCGCTTAGAGATCGATTCTTTGGAATGCCAATTTGGACTGCCAGCGGTAGATTTTTTCCGCTTGGCCTTCAGGAATATAATCTTATCAGTTTGGTGAGTAAAACAGTTTACGCCTATCATGGATTATCCGTATTACAGCTTTTAGCTGTAGTTGGAAGTCTGTTTTTTGTATTTAAGCGATGTCAAGTTTGGATTCGCTGCTTGATTACCTTTGCAGTTTTGACGATACCTAGCTTTACCGTTGCGTTTTTTGGGTTAATTTATCCAGAGCGAAATATTATATTTTGGCTGTCTATTTTTTTAGTATGCTACCAGCGATGGAGCCAAACTGGTTATCGGACTTATTTATTTTTGCTTTTAACTGCGGCTCATTTTTCCCTTTACTATAAAGAGCCTATCTTTTTGATTTTCTCCGGGTTTGCCATATTTAGAATTGGGCTTGGTTTGATATCACATATTAGAAATAAGCAGTCGATCAAATTTAAATTCTTAAAGACCTATGCGGCTGAGGTCGGTCTCTTAATATTATCGATGGGCTTTCTTGGGCTTTATCTGGGTAAGTTTTTGCCTTACTTAGGACAGGCCGAACGGAATCAAGAGGAGCTATCTTGGTCGGCAACTTTACTTGGATATTTGGGCTCAAACTTTTTAATCTTATCCCTTATCGTCGTATACCTGCTTAGATGCCTGTTCCTTATTGCGACTAGGAGAAGCTTTGATCGATTTTGGGACGCAATAGGTCTTGGAGCTATTTTTTACTTTCTCGCATTTGTCAAGCTAGGGTTATTTAATAATTACTATTTAGCTCCCGCCGATTTCTTAGCCATTTTGTATTTCGGTAATCTGATATCGCAACTTTTACTAAGAACCGCTCAATCTGATCTAGTAAAGCGCTTTATGCCTTTGGCAGCTGTTGGGCTTTGCGCCATTTTAGTCATACCGCAAAACTTAGATCAATCAGCGACCCATCTGCTTTACAGAAAGAACACTATTGCGGGCAAAGTGCAGCTTCAAGCATCCTTAGAAAGATATGGCGATTCACAATCGGATGGTAGTCCAACGAACCTATATTTTCCCTTTCCGGAAAGTGGATTTAGCCTTATGGAGTTTTCATCCTTTCTGGAGTACAAAGGATTAAAACTGGTGAAGGATCCGACGCAAACGGTTTCAGATGAGCCTTTGTTTTTGGTTGAGAGTCCAGAGGAATTTGAGGATAGCCTTTGCGTAGAATATGGAAGGCCGCATAAGTGCTTTTACGCTGAAGCAGCAGAGCAAAATGATCTAATTGTGATTTTGCCGTCTAAGCAGCCCGTCTCTGGTGTCGATTTGGCTGAGGTTGAAGCTGAAGCTGAGCTGGTGTTTCACTATATTCCCCAACTTTCCTGGATTGAGAAAGGCTTATTGTTGCTCTCTAAAGAGTATGGGCGTCCCTTAGACTGGCTCAATGCCTATATTTTTCAGAAACAGAGCTGACTTTTGCGAAAGTTCAAGATTTCAGGCGGCTGTATGAGCTACCGCAATATTATAAGAGTCGGTGTTCTTTAATGCGGTGGGAGATCAGGCATGCAGCGTTATCGCCAGTTATTAGTTATCTGCTTCTGTATTGCTGCGATCGCATTTACATCGTGTCTTGGGCCAGCGCCGGAGTCTCTGACTGGAGATTCTCAAGGTGCGTCAGAAGACAGTGAGGTTACCTCGGTAGAGTCATCCTCGGAGCGTTCCGAGGAAGCGGATGATGCGGAGACTGCATCGAATACGGAGATTTCGAGGGAGGAGCGGGCCAAAATTGCTGATTTAGCCTATCTTTCCGGGCGGGCAAACACGTCTCCTGTGGAAGAGCGAGTGGTGCTGCTCTCGTTTAAGCACGATATTGATCGCCTGGTGGTAGAAGATGTGCTGTATGATTACCTGGATGTTCACGGCGGGTTCAAAAGCGATGTGAGCTATGTGGAGACAATTGTTGAGCTGCGCGATCGCTATGGCTTAACGGCTCAGCAAATTTCTCTATTGTTGATGGATTATAAAGCTTGGCTCAGGCTCAATCGGAGTCCACTTTAGAGAGGCGCTAAGAGCAGTCATCGTCATACCAAAATCCCTCTCGCTGTATAAACGCCTGGGCCTACAGTTTGAGAGAGGGATTTGAAGGTTTTGGCGCAAGATTAGCCGAATGGTGAGGGCAGAATGTTCGAGTCAATCAGGTAGATGACTTGCTCGGCTCTCTGCAACGCTCACCTGAACGAGTTAGAGCTTACACGGTCGCAGCGGACTTGACCTTAGCAGTCAGCTCGCCAGCGGCGTACTTGGCAGCGAACACTTCAACGCCGACCTGCTTAATCTTGCTGGCGTTGCCCGCGGTACCGAAGGCTTCATAGCGATCGCGGCAAACCTGCTTCATATATTTGATAGCAGGCTTCATAAAGTGGCGAGGATCAAAGTTAGATGGATCTTTAGCGGCCGCTTCACGGATTGCAGCGGTAATGGCCAAGCGATTATCGGTGTCGATATTGACCTTGCGAACCCCGCTCTTAATGCCTTTCTGAATTTCTTCGACGGGGACACCGTAGGTCTCAGGAATTTGGCCGCCGTATTCATTGATCATATCCAACCACTCCTGGGGCACGGAGGAAGATCCATGCATAACCAAGTGGGTGTTGGGCAAGCGGGAGTGAATTTCTTCAATACGGCTGATGGCCAAAATTTCGCCGGTGGGCTTGCGGGTAAACTTGTAGGCACCGTGGCTGGTTCCAATCGCCACGGCCAGAGCATCGACCTGGGTAGCTTCTACAAACTGAACCGCTTCCTCGGGATCGGTTAGCAGCTGATCTTTGCTCAGGGTTCCTTCAAAGCCGTGTCCGTCTTCAGCTTCCCCCGCTCCTGTTTCGAGGGAACCTAGGCAACCCAGTTCGCCTTCCACACTTGCCCCGATGGCGTGAGCCACTTTGACGACTTCCGCCGTTACGTTGACGTTGTACTCAAAGCTGGCGGGCGTCTTGGCGTCCGCTTCTAGAGAACCATCCATCATCACGCTGGTAAAGCCGTTGCGGATAGCAGAGTAGCAGGTGGCAGGACGATTGCCGTGGTCTTGGTGCATCACCACGGGAATATCGGGATAGCTTTCTACCGCACCTTGAACCAAATGGCGCAGAAAATTTTCCCCAGCGTACTTGCGCGCACCGCGAGAAGCCTGCAGGATAACAGGGCTATCCATCTCTTTGGCCGCTTCCATAATGGAAATAATCTGCTCAAGATTATTAACG
>JBCDFX010000052.1:0-14390 GCA_039177155.1 Cyanobacteria bacterium P01_H01_bin.119 | reverse complement strand
CCGCGGTTTCCACTTTGTTAACGTTTTGGCCCCCAGCCCCACCGGAGCGAGAGGTTTTAATCTCTAAATCTTTCTCTGGCAAATCAACGTTAACGTCCTCATTCAGCATGGGCATCACTTCAATTCCCGCAAAGCTGGTTTGACGCTTGCCGTTGGCGTTAAAGGGCGAAATCCGCACTAGCCGATGGGTGCCCTTCTCAGCCTTCAGGTAGCCATAGGCGTAGCGACCTTCTACCTCTAAGGTGGCGGACTTGAGCCCGGCCTCTTCTCCCTCCGACTGCTCTACCAGGGTCACCCTAAAGCCATTTTGCTCTCCCCAGCGGGTATACATCCGCAGCAGCATCTCGGCCCAGTCCTGGGCGTCGGTGCCCCCGGCCCCGGCAGTAATGCTCAACACGGCTCCTGTTTTGTCGTAGGGGCCAGAGAGTAACTGCTGGAGTTCCCACTGCTCCAGTTGGCGACCGAGCTGAGTGACATTTTGCTGAGCTTCTTCAAACAGCAGGGCATCGTTGTCTTCTGCCAGCAGTTCCAAAATGGCCTGGGTATCTTCTAGGCTTGTTGTCCACTGATGAAGCTGCTCCAGAGAGCCTTTGTAGTCGCTGAGATCCTGTAGCGTTCGTTGGGCAGTGGCCTGATCATCCCAGAACTCGGGCTGAGAGGCAGTGGCTTCGAGATCTTTAATTTTGGCTTTTAAGGCTGGAACGTCAAAGATAGTCCTGGGTTTTACCCAGGCGCTCAGTGAGCAGTTCAACTTCTCGCTTAATATCAGATACGTCAATCATGGTTAGGTGCAATTAGAGTTACCGGCAGTTATGACTGCTCGTACTCGCAATCATAACCACCGAATGCCGTGTGGCCTATTCAACTTCGTCTGATTCAACGGCTTCAGATTCCGCTTCAGGGCGGGCCGCAGTCGCTAGGTCAGGACCAGATAAAGCTCTGGGCGCATTTGCCGCTGCCGCCAGCCGCTGCTTGAGATGGGTAACCGCTGCTTCAGGGCTATCGGAATCACCTAGATTAGCAGAGCCGGTACCGAGTTGATCTAGGTTCACACATCCCTCAAGCTCAGAAGCGTGATCAGATCTGTCTACTGCCTGGACGGAGGCCGCTGCATCGGGTGCTGACGCCGGGTTAGGAAGGCAGCCGGTATGAGAGAGAGGCGATCGCGCCTCAGCTTTATTTTTTGGCCTATCGCCCCAGCTCAAATCAGCAGCCGCATGATTTGGCCCAGCCTTTAGAGCTCCCTCTACCTCAGTCGGGGCTCCATCAGATGCAGCGCCGCCTGACTGGGGTATCCAGGGAGAGTCGTAGCGGTGCCAGGGCAGGATTGGGGCATTGGGTAGATTTTCAGTCAGAACCGTGATGTTTTCGGTATCGGGTTCTGGCAGGTGGAACGCCCGATTAACCGTTGCGTTCAAAGAGTCATCCTTCATAGGGACGGGACTTTAACTCGACAAGGGGCTGGCGCTGGTTATGGCCTGCAATCAAACTGGAATGCATTAAGGCTAAACATAATCCAGCTAAAGCATATCTAGGAGCTGAAGATCGTAGTTTCCTACAGTCCAAAACGTCGATAGAATATGCGCCAGCATAATCACAGCGGTGGCCCAAGTGGCGTATGCGGCATACTTGAGCGTTTGAGAAACATCATCAAGACGCTGCTTGTTAGCATTATACGCCTGGGACAAATTGACTAACATCTGTAGCTGGTATTCTTCATAGGGCAAGAGCAGATAGTTTTCCAAAAATTCGCGATCCTGCAGGTTAGGGGTAACGGCCACCTGACGGGGCAAAAACGCCCGCACTAGCAGGGTAAAGCTCAGCAAAAAGCCCACCACTTCACCCACATTAAAAATGCTGCCGCTTAAGATCAGCCGCGAGATACTTAAGCTCGTTAACAGCGCGCCGTTGGTGACAAATAAAATATTTAGTTTAGTAGTCAAAAGCTGGCTTTCTTCCCGCTGCTCCCTAAGCACCGTGCGCACATCCTGGGCGGCCAAATCAAGGGTGGCGATCGCCAAAGTCGGCTGAACCGGCGCTGGCACCTTAGTTTCTGGAGCCGGCTGAGACGATGCAGACTGGGACTCTTGGGCATCCGATGGACGCTTTGCCTCTACCATGGCAGCTTAGACATCAATAATTCAGCGTCGCCGGAGCGATGGTTGCAAAATTTTCTACAGCTAAATTCTAAATGAGGTCTGCCGCGATCGCCCGCTACCCTCTCAAGAGCCCATCAGAGCCGCTATTTCGGAGCCGCTATTGGGAAACACTTTAGGGCTTTAAAGCCGTCTCTTAATCTGCGTGCTAAGCTTAGCGATGCCCGTATAGTGATGTGATGTCTATCTATAGGCTTGAGTAAGAAACGGTGATCCCATGACCGGATTTGAATCTAATCGATCGCGCTCCACAAAAACCGTTGATTATTTGGTGCTGATGCTGGTCTCTGGAGCCTGCAGCGTAGCTTTGGGGACTGCGCCAGCGGGCCTCTCTGCTCATGGTGCCGGTAGTGCCAGCATTTCTGTCCATACCTTGGCCCATTCACAGGCGGGAATTCCTCAGATTGTGCAGTCTGAACACCGGGCAACTGGGCGCCGGACACCTAAAACCTATACAAAAACGGCAAAATTATAGTTCTTTCGGATCATTTTTTCGGATCGAAGGGTTTGTTGCAGTTCTGGGCAATGCCATGCGGCTAGTGCTTCAGGGGGTTGGGCCACGGTTTGAAACTTTTTACGATCGCCCCTGGTAGACGAATAAACCCTGCCAGAACCGGCTGGTGATGATTGGTAGCGATCTATCTGCGAAAGCGATTGAGCAGGCGATCGCGGGCTAAGCCATATCCGCTTGAGCCCCAGTGAGAACGCAGATGCTGTAATCCAGCTCTATCTCGACCAGGGATATCTGACCTCGCGGGCTATTCTGGCCAATCAGACCATTACAGACGGGGTGGTTCAGCTTCAGGTGATTGAAGGCCGTCTGGAGTCAGTTCAAATAGTTTGGGCAAGACTAACTCAACCGAGACCTTAATGGCGCATGGGCCTTGAGTTCTCAGCTGAATCTTGGCACCGGATTGCTCAACGCTACGGTTCGTGATGCGGGTGCCGACGCTCTGTTTTTAGCTGGCTGGGTCAGGTGCAGCGGGTTCAAGTGCTGAGCCCAGACATTGAGCTGCGGGTCGATATTGCCACGCCTTTAGTGCGCTTAACCGATGCGCCCCGTCAGTTCCAGGACGTGTTTTTCTACTTACAATTTGACTATATGTCTTAAGCCTGCGCTGTCGAAGTCTATTAACGTCTGTGGTTACTCTCAACGCCTATGGTTACCCTTCAGCTCCGCCAACTAGATGTGCCACCGGGCAAAAGCCTGCTGCTTCACGATATAGGCTGGGCTGATTTTGAGGCGATTCTTGAAGAGCTGGGCCACCATCGCGGTACTCGCATTGCTTACGACTGTGGTTTGTTAGAAATTATGGCCCCGTTACCGGAGCATGAGTACTTTAAAGAAACCCTTAGCGATGCCCTTAAAGACATTGCCGAGACGCTAAATCAAGCTTATGAAAGCTACGGCTCTGCTACCTGGCGTAAGCAGGCTGAGCAGGCTGGGTTAGAACCCGACAATTGCTTTTACTTTCAGAATGAAGCATTAGTGCGGGGCAAGCTAACCTTCGACTTAAATCAAGATCCCCCGCCGGATTTAGCGCTGGAAATTGATATCACCAGCAAATCGCTCTCTCGTTTTCCGATTTACGCCAAATTGGGCGTTTTAGAAATTTGGCGTTTTGAGCATGGTGAACTCAACATCTATCGTCTTCAGAGCGGCGAATATATTCAAGCCTTAAAAAGTGCGATCTTTCCAAATCTCAGAATCCAAGAGCTGCCGCGAAATACAGTAATCTGCCGAAAGGTTCAGGCGGGTCGCCCTATCTTAAACAACGCCGCTAAACGTTGGCGCGGAGGTTAGGCTCGGCAGTGCCGTAAAGTTCAGGCCGCTCTGGAGACGGGGGAAGGGTTTTGGCATCACGGGTTTCGATATATCCGGTGTAGTAAGCGCCCACCTCAATTTCTAGGGCGCCGGCTACCACATCCCCTTCTAGCCGGGCGGTGCGGGTAAGGGTCAGCTTGCCTTCAGCAAAGACCCGTGATTTGAGTACACCGTGAACCACGATGTTTCGAGCTTTCACCTCTGGGCCTTCAATCATCCCCGTGGCAGAAATTTCGATATCGCCCTGCACCTCAACAGTGCCGTGGACAATGCCATCGACTCGAAGCATCCCCTCAGCATGGAGAATGCCCTCAAATTCGCTGGTTTTACTGAGATACGTCAGCATTGGAGACGCCGACTGGCGTTTGAAAAACATAGGTCGCTAGTGGTGGCGGTTTTCTGAGCAGAGGTAGAGCACCGTTGGGACACACATAGAGAGCCTAGTTGAAAGCTTATTAATAATCAATTTTAGGCCATTTTTATTTTTTCAGAAAATGTTGAGCATTTTTCGTTAAATCTAAAATAACAGGTGCGATCGCACCCTAATCTACCGATCTACCTGCCAATTTGGCCCGCTAATTTGGGCCGCTAACATTAGAGCGCTTGTCAAAACTACGACGGCTGTTTGGCCTCCTGCTGCGGTGTCAACTGACTAGATGGCGGAGCTGAGGGCGGCTCTTCAGAGCGGCTGCCAAGATAGCGATCGCTGAGCCGCTTAACCACAATATATAAAATCGGCACCACAAACAGGCTTAAAAATGTGGCCACAAACATGCCGCCAAATACCGCTGTCCCCAGAGACTGGCGGCTTCCGGCCCCGGCCCCTGTGGCCGTTACCAGCGGGAAAATGCCGCTTAGGGTAGAAATTGCCGTCATCAAAATGGGCCGCATCCGCTGCTGAGCAGCTTCAAAGGCAGCCTTAGTGATGGACAATCCCTGATCGGCGCGAAACTGGTTGGCCAGCTCCACAATCAAAATAGAGTTTTTACTGGCCAGCCCAATCAGCATCACCAGACCAATCTGGCAGTAGACATCGTTGGGCAAGCCCCGAATTGTCTGTGCCAGCAGCGCGCCCAGCACCGCCAGCGGCACCGCAAACAGAATAATCACCGGGTCGATATAGCTTTCGTACTGGGCCGCCAGCACCAGAAATACAAACACCAGGCCCAGGCCAAAAATAATCGGGGCTTGGTTTCCGGATTCAATTTCTTCTAAGGACGTGCCCGACCATTCATAGCCGAGGCTGGGGGGCAGCACCTGACTGGCCACCTGCTCCATCGCCCCCAGTGCCGCGCCAGAGCTAACCCCCTGAGCGGGGCCACCGCTGATTTCAATCGAGCGGTAGAGGTTGTAGTGGTTAATGGTTTGAGCGCCGGTAGTTTCGGTTAAGGTGACCAGATTAGAGAGGGGAATCATCGCTCCAGTCTGCGATCGCACATAGAGCTTACCAATATCACCGGGATCGTCCCGGTACGGCTCATCTGCCTGCACATAGACCCGGTAGGTGCGCTGCCCCTGAATATAGTCGTTAACGTAGCGCGATCCTAAATAGGTTTGCAGGGTGCTAAAGATATCGTTGACATTGACATTAAGCGACTTGGCGCGATCGCGGTTTACCTCGATTTGAATTTGGGGGGTGCTGGCAGCGTAAGTGGTAAACACGTTTCGCAGTTGGGGATTTTGGTTGGCGGCCCCCAGCAGCGCGCCCATATTTTCTACCAGGGTATTTAAGCTCAAATCGCCCTGACGATCCTGCAGCTGAAACTGAAAGCCGCCAAAGTTGCCCAGCCCCTGAATCGGCGGTGGATTCACCGGAAACACGTTGGCTTCGGTAATGGCAGAGAACTGCCCAAAGAGCTGCCCAATCAGGCCCTGAGCGGTCACATCTCGCTCATTCCAGGGCTCTAAGGTGGTAAAAATCACCCCGCTATTGGCCGTGTTGCCGCTAAAGCTAAAGCCTCCCACGGCAAAAGTGGCGCGAATGCCGGGCTGAGCCAAAATAATGTCTTCGGCCTGGGCCATTACGTCGCTCGTATAGGACAGGGAGACGCCCTCTGGCCCCTGAATCAGGGTAATAAAGTAGCCCTGATCTTCATCGGGCAAAAAGGCCGACGGCACAAAGTTATACAGCCATGCCGTAAGCACCAGCAGCAGCACAAACACGCCCAGCACTACAGGCTTGATATAGTCCAGTAAATCTAGCGTGCCTCGGTAGTGCGATCGCAGCCAGTCAAGCCCGGCATTAAATCGATTAAACAAACCGCCCAGCCAGCCAGAGTTGGGCGGTCGCTGACGCAGCAGCAGTCCAGATAGGGTCGGAGTTAGGGTCAGCGCCATCAGGGTTGACAGCACGATGGCAAAGGCAATGGTCAGAGCAAACTGGCGATACAGCGCCCCGGTCGTGCCTGGGAAAAAGGCCACAGGCACAAATACCGCCATCAGCACCAAAGAGGTGGCAATTACCGCGCCGGTTAGCTGTTGCATCGCCAGAATTGCCGCATTTACCGGCCGCATCCCGTCGTCCTGAATTTTTCGGGCGATATCCTCTACCACCACAATGGCGTCATCCACCACCATTCCCGTGGCTAGGGTGAGGCCAAATAGGGTCAGGCTATTAATCGAAAACCCAAAGAGTTTGACAATGGCAAATGTGCCAATTAGCGCTACCGGAATGGTCACGGCGGGAATCACCGTGGTGCGCCAGTCCTGCAAAAAGATGTAGATTACCAGCACGACCAGGGCCACCGCCTGAATCAGCGCCCGCACCACTTCGACTAAGGACTGCTCCACAAATTCAGTGGTGTCAAAGCCAATGCCGTACTCCATGCCCGGCGGAAAGCTCTCGGCTAGCTCTGCCATCGTCGCTTTCACGCCCTGGGCTACTTCTAGGGCATTACTGCCGGGAAGCTGAAAAATCCCAATCCCGACGGCTTCATTGCCGCGAAATCGCAGAAAGCTGCCGTAGCTCTCCGCCCCTAGCTCCACCCGACCCACGTCTTTTAGCTTGATTAAACCGCCCTCGTCGCTGGTGCGCAGAATCAGCTCCTCAAACCCAGAGATATCTTGAATCCGGCTGATGGCCCGTAGGTCAATCTGATACTGCTGATCAGCATCGATCGGGGGACGGCCAATTTGTCCGGCACCGACTTGAATATTCTGCTCCTGCAACGCCCCAACCACATCATTGGCCGTGAGATTGCGCCGGGCCAACCGCTGGGGATCGAGCCATAGCCGCACGGCGTACGTCCGTTCCCCAAAGATAATCACATTGCCCACGCCGTTTACCCGCCGCAGGGCATCGGCGATATATAAATCGGCGTAGTTGCTTAGGAAAACGTCGTCGTACTCGTCGTTTTCTGTAAACAGGCTCATCGCCAGCAGAATATTGCTGGACTCCTTGCTGACGGTAACGCCGGTTTGGCGCACGGCTTCTGGCAGTTGAGGCTCGGCGGTGGAAATGCGGTTTTGCACATCCACCGCCGCAATATCTTTATCCCGCGTAGAGTCAAAGGTAACGACAATATTGCTGACCCCAGTGTTAGAGCTATTGGAGGTCATATAGCGCATCCCCTCTACCCCGTTGATGGCCCGCTCCAGAAGGGTTGTCACGCCCTTTTCAACGGTGACTGCGTCAGCGCCAACGTAGTTTGACTGGACGCTGATTTGGGTCGGCGTAATTTCGGGATACTGGGCAATGGGCAGGGTCGGAATGCTAATGACTCCCACTAGCAGCAGGATCAAGGCGCAAACCGTCGCAAAGACAGGCCGTTTAATAAAGAAGCTGACAAACATAGGGACCTTGGGGCGTGGGGGCTTTGGGGCGATGTCGGGTCAGATCAGACAATCACGACCCACCTGACTCTGCAGGGTCGGATGAGTCCGCTCCGGGCTGCTCTGCTCCGGGCTGCTCTGCTCCGGGCTGCTCTGCTTCAGATTGAGGCACCACGGGCATGCCATCTTGCAGATTTAAAATGCCGGAGGCGACGATGGTTTCCCCAGCGCTTAACCCATCTAGAACGGGATATTGATTGCCCTGAATTGCGCCGAGCTGCACCGGGCGGAGTTTGGCTACCTGCATAGGGCCACTGTTTTGCCCGCTCGGGTCACCGCCGGGTGCTGACTGAGGCCCATCGGCCTCCATTTCTGATGGATCAACGGTTTCAACGACGTAAACAAAGGTTTGCCCCCCTAAACGAGTGATGGCAGCGGTGGGCACCAAAATACCAGAGTCCTGGCTCCAGATAATGCGCACTTCTACTCGCTGAGAGTCTTGCAGGCGACCGCTGGTGTTTTCAAATCGGGCCTTTGCCAGCACCGTTTGAGTATCGGGGTCGGTGGTGGGTGAGATAAAGGTAATGCTGCCCGTAACTGCTGGATTGCCCCCGGCATCTAATAGCTCTACAGGTAATCCCAGCTCTAGCTCCTCGGCCTGCTCAATGGGCACCGCGATTTCTAGCTCTAGTACCGCATTCTGAGTAATTGTGGTGACTGAGCTACCCTCGCTAACGTAGTCGCCAAGCTTTAGGGGCACATCGCCCACAATGCCGTCAATCGGGGCGGTAATGGTGCGATCGCTGAGATCCTGATTAACCGCATCGGCATTGGCTTGAGCCTGAGCTAAGGCTGCATCAGCCTGCCCCAGAGACGACTGCGCCGCGGCAATTTCCTGCTGGGCAGAATTTAAGCTGGCGCGGGCCGCAGCGCGATCGCGGGTGACAATATCTAGCTGCTGTTCCGGTAGGGCACCGGCATCAACCAGTTCCGCCGTGCGGCGATATTCTTCTTCCTGAAGCGCCACTTCCGCCAGTAGCTCAGCGCGGCGGGCCTCTAAGGAGCGTAGCTGAGCCGCGCTGCTTTCCCTCGACGCCCGGCTGAGGTTGACATTGGCCTGAGCCGCATTGACTTCAGCCTGAGTGCGATCGGGGCTGATTTGAGCGATGGGCTGGCCTGCCGTCACGCGATCGCCCGATGCCACAAACACCTGCGTCACCCGACCTGAGACTTCAGACTGGAGCACAACCCCGGTCTGAGCTTCCAGAGAGCCCAAATACTCATCGCTGTCGGCAACCGATCCCGTTTGCACCTGCTGTAGCTTAACCGGAACCCCCTGGCCCATCGGCGGCCCTTGAGGTTCCCTTGGCCCAAACAGCCGCCACAGCAGAAAGCCGCCGCCAATCAGCAAAAGGGCGCCCAAGATACCCCAAAGCCAGCTCTGCCAACCAGTGCTGGATTGGCTTTTGATAGATGGGGCTGATGGCGTGGTCGAAGCTGCGCCCGGTGCCGGCGTAGCCTGAGAATTGGAAGATGACATAGCCTTGGGCAGGGATGAAGGTTGAAGGAAAGTCGCTGGCCAAAACAGTAGCCGGCTGGTGAAATAAAAACCTAATCAAATTGGAGCAGTCGGCTCGGAACAGTCCGGGCTCGCAAAAGATTGCCTATAGTATGGCACCTTACTAAAACTCTAATGCTTAGATATTAAACCGTGTCCGCGTCTAAATTCCCAGCTTTACCTTAGGCCAAAACTCCAGCATTCAGACCAAGTAAGGGGGCATCTGCTTAAAACCCGCGATGTCTTATCCAAAAAGGGCAGACTATCAGAGTTTGGCACCCGTAGCCGACAGCTATTTATAGTCAAATATTGATAGTCAAACTGTACTCAAATAGAATTCGACTCAGGTTTTGAGGGCAAGTTTGCCGCTGCTGAATCGGCCTGATCAAGCCTGTGCGCTGCCTTTAGGACGCCCTGGCGAAACTTATGCAGCAGGGCTTGCAGCAGCTTCTTTTCGGTTGGATTTAGCTCGCCTAGCAGAGTCGTCACTAGCCGAAAATAGTCGGGCAATATCCGATCGAGCAGGTCTCGACTCTGCTGGGTCAAGGTAATCAGATGCCGCCTGCGATCCCTGGGATGGGGCTCTCGATTAACCCAGCCCTCTCGCGCCAGACCTTCTAACAGCCCGGTTACGGTTGCCCGAGTTACACAGGCCAGCTCTGCGCATTGAGACGGCGTCAGCCCCGGCTGAGGCGTGCAAAACAGCAGCATTAAGAGGGTAAATTTGCCCTGGGACAGTCCATGCTCGGCAAAATAAGTTTCAAGTGCGGCTTGGGCATCCGTTGCCGTTTGTAAAAAAATACAACAAGTTTCAACGGCGGCAGTATCTAAATCTGGATAACGCTGGGCCAAGCCCAGCAGCAGTTCGTATTTCGCAGCGTCTTTCTCGTTCAATTCTTGAGCCACGACCCCCCAACTGAATCTAGTTGCATCTAAAAAATTGGCCAATTCGGTAGATGTTTTGCCCCATCCCGTGCTGATACTTTAACCCTGTGGCAGTGATTTCAATCAAAGTTAGTTCAATCGATATAGGCGTTGAGCTAAGTATTTATCGCTGTATATCAGAGGGAAGATTAGGCTTGCCAAGTTCCCGCTGATTGTTGCTAGAGGAGGCTTTATGCCGATTAATTTAAGAGAAGATATTGCATATATTTTGTTAGACAAAATTGACAAGGGCGATCGCGCCGCAGGTGACGGTGAAAAGCACGGCATTGATTTAACCGCCACAGACATGGCCGGGCGTCAGATGACCGTTTCCGATCTGCTGGGCCATCTCGACTATTTAAATCAGAAGGGCTATATCGAAGCAGACTTTACGGGCAATGCCTACGCCCGCCAGGAAGACGTGCCCGACGTGATCGATGCCGACACTATCGACTTTCGCGTTGCTAGTACCCTGGGTGCGCCCGACGGCCCGCTACCCCATTTGATTCGCTTTGACAGTGCCCGGCTAACCGAGCGGGGACGGCAGCTAATTGACAAGATGCGGCTCAATCGCCCCGACATTCTTGAGCAAGGGCCAGCGGTTCCGATCGTGGACGAAAATTGCGCCTTTTTAGAAAAGGTGATGATTCGCGGCAGCCTGGAAGATATTTTTGACGCTCGGGATTTAAGCGAAGTGGTCTTCCGCACCATGCGCGATCTGATGACCAATGAAACTGCCGATCAGGTTGCCAGCGAGCTCAATGAAGAAGCTCTTCCTACCGATAACAAGGCTCTACAGGACGATATCAGCACCCTTTGGAAAGACACCAATCCATTTGTGCGCGTTTTAAGCCGAATTCGTAGCCCGCTTGAGTTTGACGGGGAGACGTTTTTAAGGCGGATTCGCCAGGAAGGGGGGCTGCAAAAGTCTATTCAGCCTGAAACAGCCGTCTCTGCGGTATTTGCCGCCGTCAAAGACGAGCTGTCACCGACTACTATCTCAGATATTACGGCTGCACTACCGGATAAGGTCCGCAATCTGTGGCAGTCAGCGTAAGGTCTAAATATCAATCCTTAGCGAGCCGCTGCCCGTCAGATTGCTTTTACGCCAATTGCTCCAGCGATACCAGGTGCGATAAACAATCTGACCAAAATGCATCTATATCGCTCGTTAGATTGTTTGAATCAGTCGGCATTGATAAAGTCTAATAGTCTGAAATCGTTCAGTTTGCAGACAGAGTCTGACTGAGCTAGCAACTGAAACAGTTCCAGACATTTCGTGAGAACTAACACAGCTCATTAATGGGGGGCATCGCCCCTCATTTTTATAGACCGGCTAAGCTCGCAGCGATCGCCCGCTGTCTGCATCAAATAAATGAATCTGCTCTGATGTAATCCCAAGCCATAGTTCTTCTCCAGGTTTTACCGTCTGGCTACCGTCCAGCCTAATCTGGAGGCTTTGATCCATAAACCGAGCTGTAAGATAAGTTTCGCTGCCCAATGCCTCAGTTCGCATCACCGTAACGGGCAAATTTTTAGGAGCAGGAAGGCTCAGGCTGAGATGCTCAGGCCGAATGCCAAGGGTCACCCTTTGACCGTCGCGATCGCGCAGAATGTCTTCCCATTCTCCAGGGAGGGTGAGGCGAAAACCGGCATGATTGACCACCAGCGGCGATCGCACCTGCACCGGGATAAAGTTCATCGGCGGTGAACCAATAAACTCGGCCACAAAGCGGTTGGCGGGTCGGTGGTAGAGAGTTAATGGCTCAGCCAGCTGCTGGATTTGTCCCTGATTCATAACGGCAATGCGATCGCCCATGGTCATGGCTTCCACCTGATCATGGGTGACGTAAATCGTGGTAACCCCAAGCTGGCGCTGCAAATTGACAATCTGGGCACGAGTTTCGGTGCGCAGCTTGGCATCCAGGTTAGAGAGCGGTTCGTCCATCAAAAACACCTGGGGATTGCGGGCCATTGCCCGCCCCAAGGCCACCCGCTGCTTTTGTCCGCCGGAGAGCTGGCGCGGCAGACGGTTGAGCAGCGGCTCAATTTGTAGCATCTGGGCCACCAGCCGCACCCGCTGTTCAATTAGCCGCTCAGCCTCAGAGATAAATTGGAGCGCTTTAGGCAAGGGCTTGGTTAGGGTAACCAAAGCACTCTGCCATCGCGGCGTCTTAACTAGCGCCCGACTTAGGGACTGGTTCGATAAGTAAGCATCGGTACTGGTCGGGGAAGGCAGTGAATCTTTCGGGGATGGATCAAGCGGTGACGAGTGAAGTAGTGACGAGTGAAGTAAGGACGGGTCAAGCGCTTCGACATCATCTATTCTCTCAGCATTACCCCTCTGAGCGCGGCCCATGCGCCGGAGCCCAAAAGCAAGATTGTCGTACACCGTCATATGCGGATAAAGGGCGTAGCTTTGAAACACCATGGCGATATCTCGCTGCTTGGGCGGGAGCTGATTGACTTGGCGATCGCCCACCCAAATATTGCCTGCGCTTAACGACTCTAGTCCGGCGATTAACCGCAGTAGGGTGCTTTTGCCGCAGCCCGACGGCCCCACCAGCACCATAAATTCCCCATCTTCTACCGTCAGGCTAATTCGCCTGAGTACAGCGGCATCCTCCATAGCAGTTGCGCCCATATCAGGCTCAACATCGGCTTTCTTCCCTCGCCCACGGGGAAACACTTTGTAGATATTTTCTAAAACAACTTGGGCCACGGCGATGAGAAATACTCAAATAGTCAATGGGATGATCTCGACGGTGGGTGGGCAGCAACTATTTTGAGCAGCTTTGACCTTTAATAGTTGACAGTCTCCCTCAGCAACCAGTTAATCACTGGTTAATCAATAATCTACAACGCGCCAGTTCAGCCTATTGTCGCTGATGACGTTCCCAGACAACAGCTATGGCCTTTAAAGTTATTGCTCAAGATTTTGAACAAACCTTCGATCGCTGGACAGATGCCCTCGAAACCGCCAACGGGCTTAAAGATCAGCTCAAAGCCAAGCTGTTTGGCGGCTGGCTGACTGAAATTCGGATTTTAGAAGCAGAAACCGTAGTGTGGGTCTATGGCAAAACCCACGCCCATCCCATGTATCTTGGGCCCGGCACCTATGACCGTTTGGCCCGGCTGTTTATTCAAGAAGCTCAAGCTGTTCAAGCAGCCGCAGCCGCCGTAAAACCCTGGCAGATTCGTCAGCACCGATTCAGCTGGGGCGATCGCACCTATCTAATGGGTATTTTGAACGTCACTCCAGATAGCTTTAGCGACGGCGGGCAGTTTAACCGACCCGATACGGCCTTGGCTCAGGCCCAGCGTCTGCTAAAAGCAGGCGTTGATATTTTAGATGTGGGCGGTCAGTCTACCCGTCCCGGCGCGGAGCAGATTTCCCTGGCAGAAGAAGTTGATCGCGTCGTTCCCGTAATTATGGCCATTCGCGGCTCTGATATGCCAGAACTCCAGAGCGCTGTAGTGTCTGTAGATACAACCCGTGCGGCTGTAGCCGAAGCCGCCGTCAAGGCCGGGGCCGATATGGTAAACGATATTTCCGGGGGCACTTTTGATCCGGCGATGTTTGCCACGGTTGCGGCTCTCAAAGTGCCCTATATTCTGATGCATATTCGCGGCACGCCCCAAACTATGCAGCAAATGACAGACTACGCCGATGTAGTGGTGGAGATTGGGGACTTTTGTCGGCGGCAGATTGACCAGGCGATCGCGGCGGGTATTTCGCGGCATCAAATTTGCATTGATCCCGGTATTGGCTTTGCCAAAACCTATCCCCAAAATCTAGACATCTTACGCCGGTTGGCGGAGCTTAAAACCCTTAACTGCCCTATTTTGGTGGGGCCATCGCGCAAAAGCTTTATCGGCTGGATTTTGGATCAGCCGAATCCTCAGCGGCGGGTGTGGGGCACAGCGGCGGCCTGCTGCGCTGCGATCGCCGCCGGAGCCGATATTTTGCGCGTTCATGACGGAGCAGAAATGGCCGATGTCTGCCGGGTTGCCGACGCCATCTGGCGAGATTAACCTTGAGAGGATGTATGAGAAGTGCTAGCGGGTGATTTCTGCTACGCCAACCGCCTAACCATCAAGCGAATCATCGAGATGTAGACCATCGCCTCAGAAGAAGCCGGTAAGCGCTCGTAGT
>JBCDFX010000051.1:0-14603 GCA_039177155.1 Cyanobacteria bacterium P01_H01_bin.119 | reverse complement strand
TGACTCTCAATGCGAGCCTGGGCCTGAGCCTGGGATAGGCGATCGCGCTGCATTAATCGCTGGAGCTGCTGATGGAGATGGCAGGTCACCACCCAGATTTCGCTAACCTGAGATTCTAAATGGGCTTCAAACAGCAAGGGAATAGCGTGAACCAGCGTTTGGTTGAGCGGAAGTTGGGCAGTTGCCTCGGCAAAGCGATCGCGTACAAAGGGATGAATTTGTCCTTCTAGCCACTGCTTTTCGGCAGCATTTTGAAACACGACATTTCCCAGGGCTTTGCGGTTTAAGCTGCCGTCAGTTTGCAAAATTGCTGGTCCGTAGCGGGTAGCGATCGCGCCTAAAATTGGCGAACCCGGCTCTACAGCCTGCCGCGCATAAATATCAGCGTCTAAAACTGGCAGGCGATACTGCTTAGCAAGACAGTCAGACACCGTTGTTTTGCCCGTTGCAATGCCGCCCGTTAGTCCGATGATGCGCTGGCCCACTGTGCGATCGCCTGAGTCAATCCGTCTAGGGTGAATTCTACCGCTTCAATATCCACCCGACCGATTAAGTCGCGGCAGGTTTCTGAGGTTTGAGGGCCGATGGAGGCGATCGCCACAGCCTCTAGACTCTCCCGCCAGGGCTCTCCCAGGCTTTTTTGAAGCAGCTGGCAGGCAAAGCCAACGGTTTTGGAGCTGGCAAAGGTCACGATGTCAACCCGGCGATTTTGCAGAGCGGCAAGGGCTTCAGGGGCGATCGAGCTGGGACAACCAGACTCATAAGCGGCCACCTCCACAACCTCAGCCCCTTGAGCCGTGAAATCTTTCACTAGCACTGCCCGCCCCCCGGTTTCTACCCTGGGGAAAAGCAATCGCTGCCCTGCCAGCGGCTGCGGCCAGTGGGCTACCATCCCATCAGCAACAAAGTCCGGCGGGATAAAATCTGCGCTTAGTCCTCGCTGGCGGAGCACCTGATTAGTCTTTTTGCCCACCACCGCAATCTTTAAAGTTGCTAGAGCCCGGGCGTCAAGGCCCTGAGCCAGCAGGCGAACGCAGAAGAACGTCACCGCATTGGCCGATGTCAGAATTAGCCAGTGAAACTGAGACATTTGAGCGATCGCTTGATCCAGCTCGCGCCAGCTCGATGGCGCTCTAATTTCTAGCGCAGGCATTTCAACCACCGTAGCGCCCTGCCGCTGCAACAGATCACTAAACTGACTCGATTGCCCCATAGCCCGGGTCACCAGCACGGTTTTGTTCTGCAGGGGTGGCTGAGAAGGGGCGATTGGGTCTGAGCGATAAGCCATCATCGAAGCAGAATCGTGAGTCGCCGTTGCCGAAGGTTTCTGAGAGTAGGCGGAATCAATCGGTCGCAAATACTCTCCCAGCGCCACCACCTCACCTATCACCATAATGCAGGGAGACAGAGATTCTCCCTTAGTCTTTTGGACAATATTAAGCAGAGTGCCGTGCCAAATCTGCTGCTGTGGCTGACTAGCCCAGCGAATAATCGCAATGGGCGTTTGCGGGCGCATGCCAAAGTGAACTAAGGTTTGGGCGATCGCCGCTAAGTTTTTTGCCCCCATTAAAATGACTAAGGTTTGCACTCGAGTAAGTGCTGCCCAATCGAGTCGATGGAGGTCATGGGCTGTTAATACCGTAAAACAGGGACTCAGGGCTGGATCCGTCAACGGAATTGACGCTAACAGCGGCGCAGCCAGGGCAGAACTTAGCCCCGGCACAACCTCAAAAGTGCAGCCCGCCGCTTGGAGCGCCTGAATTTCCGATGTGGTCCGCCCAAAGATAAACGGATCGCCGCTTTTTAGCCGCACAACCTGCTTGCCAAGCTGACACTGCTGCACCAGCAGCCGATCAATCTCAGCTTGCTTAGGGCTAGGCTTACCGCCCCGTTTGCCGACATCAAACCGTTCACAAGTGTCTCTTAACCACTCTAAGACGGCTGAATCAATCAAAGCATCATAAATTAATACTTCAGCCTGCTGCAAAAGCCGCTGGGATCGCAACGTCAGATAATCGCTTCGGCCTGGGCCAGCCCCAACAATGTAAACCTTTCCAACCATGCCGCCGCCCAAAAGAGTAAAAGCGCCGCCAGCAAGCGGACCAGGCTTGTATCAGTTAAACACCGCTCTGAATCTACTGAACAACTTCCATAATCTTGAACATCGGCAGGTACATGGAAATCAAGATGGAGCCCACCATACCCCCCAGGACAATGATCAAGATTGGCTCCATAACTGACGTCAGTGCCTTAACAGCCTGCTCAACCTCATCTTCGTAGAAATCAGCAACCTTCATCAGCATGCTGTCAAGTTCACCAGTTTCCTCACCGATGCTAATCATCTGGATAGCCATTACCGGAAAGACCGAATGCTTTTGCAGCGCTATGCTAATCATGCCGCCCGTTTGAATTTCTGAACGGGCCTCCTCAATGGCATTGGCAATCACCTGATTGCCAGAGGTATCGCGCACAATTTCCATCGCGGTTAAAATCGGTACGCCGGAACGGGAGAGAGAACCAAAGGTTCGACAGAAGCGCGCCGTCGCAGTTTTTTGAATCAAGTCACCAAACAGCGGCATTTTGAGGAAAAACCGATCCATGGTTTCTCGACCAACCCGGGTTTTGTAGTACTGACGATAGGCGAAAAACGCCGCTACGATGCCGCCAATCAGCAGGGCCACGTAGAGCGGCGTCCGCAGAAAATCGCTGATCATCAGCATAATTTGGGTGAACAGCGGCAGTTCAGCATCAAACTGCTCAAAAATATCGGCAAACGTTGGCAGCAAGAATACCGTCATTGCCACAAAAATAACGACCGCCAAAATACCCACAGTGACCGGATAAGCCATTGCTGACTTAATCTGGTTCTGTAACCGGTTCAAGTCTTCCAGGAGTTTAGCCAGACGGTTAAGGACTTCATCGAGGACACCACCGACTTCCCCTGCCTGCACCAGTGCCACATACAAATCATCGAAACACTGAGGATGCTTTCGCATCGAATCGGAGAGGTTGGTGCCCTGCTGCACGTCCAAATTAATGGCATCCAAAGACTTTTTCAGTTTTGGATTGGGGCATTCTTCGGCTAGCACTCCCAAACCCCGCACCAGTGCAACCCCTGCGTTGACCAGCGCCGCAAACTGACGAGAGAAAATTGCCTTGTCCTTAACCGAAACCGACGTCAGCGAAGTTTGTAGGTCTTCTAGGCTAAAACTGAGTCCCCGATCTTCCTTAATATCCTTGATAAACAGGCCCCGATCTTTGAGAATATTGCGGGCCTCATTGGGATTCTCAGCAGAGACTTTTTCCCGGCGACTTTTGCCGGCGGCATCACGGCCTGTTGCAACGTAGGTAGGCATGACTATTTTTTCGGGGTGACAATTATCATCAATCGATTTAGGCCAATGATAACGCCTTCATCCCAGAAATATTGAGACGTTTTAGCGATCGCATTCATTTGACCTATTTTTCAGCGGAAACCTTAAAAAGAGCGACTTAAAGCAGGCATAAAAATTACCTTAGAGGGCTTTTGCCGCTATGGATTATCCATAGCGGCAAGAACTGCTGCTAGCCAGTGGCTGGCAGTTTACCGGCGTCCTGCGGCAGCAGCTCTATTCATGCCGCCAGCACCGGACACTCCACCCATCAGTCGCTGCATTTCATCCGGACGAGAGCTCTTAGACATGGCTGATTCAAAGGAAATTTTTCCTTCCTTATACAAATCGGACAGAACTTTCTCCAGCGTCTGCATAGCCAATTTACCGCCGGTTTGAATTGCGCCGTAGATTTGGGCTGTTTTACCTTCTCGAATCAGGTTGGAAATAGCTGGCGTGACCACCATAATTTCCTGAGCCATAATGCGACCAAATTCTCCAGGTTTAGGATTGAGTTTGGGCACCAAACACTGGCTTAGCACCGCAACTAGAGAGTTAGAGAGCTGGACTCGCACCTGCTGCTGCTGCTCAGGCGGGAACACATCGACCATCCGATCGACGGTCTGAGCGGCGGAGCTAGTATGCAGGGTACCAAAGACTAAGTGACCCGTTTCAGCCGCCGAGATGGCGAGAGAGATAGTCTCTAAGTCTCGCATCTCACCCACTAGAATCACGTCAGGATCTTCTCGCAGAGCCGCCTTAAGCGCGTTGGCAAAGCTCTTAGTGTCTTCCCCAATCTGACGCTGGTGAATCAGGCTCTTTATAGGTTCATAAACGAATTCAATTGGATCTTCGACCGTAAGAATATGCTCGGCGCGAGTCAGATTAATATTGTTAATCATCGAGGCCAGCGTCGTAGACTTTCCTGACCCCGTTGGTCCAGTCACCAAAATCAAACCCCGCGGTTTTTCTGACAGTTCGCGCACAATGCCGGGCAGTCCCAAAAGATCCATGGACGGGATTTTGGAGCTGAGGGCACGGAGACAGGCGGCATAGGTGCCCCGGTCCTTGTAAACGTTGACGCGAAAGCGGGCCAGCCCTTTGACACCGTAGGAGCAATCCAGCTCCCAGGTTTGCTCTAGGGTTTTCCGTTGAGTATTGTTCAACATGCTGAAAATCAGCCGCTGGCACTGCTCAGGGGACATGGGATTGTGCTCAGTCGGCGTTAAATGGCCGCTGATACGGATGTACGGAGGCAGTCCCGCAGAGAGGTGTAGGTCAGACCCACCGCGTTCAACAACCTCTTCCATCAAGTCTTCGATCATGAGTTCCATTGGACTACCTCACTCAGTATCAATAGTGGTTTTACGAGAACATATTGGCTTTGCAAAAAACAGGTTGAACACTACGCCTATTCCATCAAGTCAACCAAGCCTAAACCTTACGGTCAAATTCTAAGGAAGATAAGGGGAAAAAGAGTGGTTTGCGAACGCTCCGGATATGCCCTTCGGGCGCGGGCTCCCAGATGCCCATCAGTTTACTGCTTATGATGTCGCCGGCTGTGACTCGTCTTGGAACCGGGGGGTTAAGCAGTAAGGACAGTCCAGCCACTCCTGTTTGAGACTGGCACTACATTTATTGCAGGTCAGCGAACTCTTCCGTCTAGCCTTGAGTTCTGCCTCTAAACCTGTGTCGGTAAAGGTGACCCGCTCTACCTCATCTAGGGTGGTCAAGCCCTGTCTAACCAGATTTAGACTGTAGGCCAACAGCGTTTGCATGCCCTCTTCAACCGCGACCTCTTTAATACGCTCAGTCGGAGCACCCTCAGAAATCAGCTCCTGAATCGTCTCGGTAATTCTCATTACTTCGTAAACGCCAACCCGGCCCTTATAGCCACCGCCGTTGCACTTTTTGCACAGGGTTCCAGCCCGCTTGGCCGATTCTAAGGCGTCGTTCGGCAGGGTGTTGGCCTTATAAAAGGTGATTTCTCCATCATTTGAGGCCGTTAGCCCAAAGCGCCCCAGTTCCTCATGGGTGGGCTGGTAAGGAATACGGCATTCGTCACAAACCCGCCGCATCAGCCGCTGGGCCAAAACTCCAGTTAAAGAACTGGAAACCTGAAAGGCTTCAACGCCCATCTCCCCAAGTCGAGCGATCGCCCCAGCCGCATCATTCGTATGCAACGTGGTTAGCACCAGGTGACCGGTTAGGGCTGCTTCAATGGCTGTTTTTGCAGTCTCCGGATCGCGGGTTTCACCCACCAAAATAACGTCGGGATCTTGACGCAGAAAAGCCCGCAAAATTGAAGCAAATACCATGCCTTTTTCCCGCAGCACCTGCACCTGGGTGATGCCCGGCAGGGTGTATTCAATCGGGTCTTCAGCGGTGCTGATATTCACCCCCGGATCATTACGCTCAGCCAGGGCAGAATACAGCGTTGTTGTTTTACCGGATCCGGTTGGCCCCGTCACCAGAATCAGACCGTAGGGACGAGCCGCCATCTCTTTGACAATCTGCAGGGTCTCTGGGTCAGTAATCAGCTTATCGAGCCCTAGCTGAGTCGCAGAGTTGTCTAAGATTCGCAGAACAACTTTTTCCCCGTAGCGGCTGGGCAGGGTATTGACTCGAAAGTCTACTTTACGATTTTGGAAAACGCGGCGAATCCTGCCGTCTTGGGGAACGCGGCGCTCGGCAATATCTAGGTCAGCAATAATTTTGAAGCGGGCCGTCACCGCTGGAACAATTTTCTTTGGAAAATTTTTGTCAAAGGCGGGGCGCAGCACCCCGTCTTTTCGGAAGCGAACCCGCAGCGACTCTTCTTGAGGTTCAACATGAATATCAGATACGCCTTCTTGAAGCGCTTTGACCAGGATCTTGTTGACCAGAGCAATAACGGGTGCGGCACCGGCATCCTGCAGCGCGGCGCCCAAATCCGCTTCTTCGTCCGGTGCATCTTCTAAGTCAGAAATATTTAATCCTTCGATGTCATCTTGAACATCAACGGATTCTTCAAAGTCTTTCTGCTTTTCGCGGGCAACTTGTTCGTCTAAATAGGTGGAGATTAGCCGCTGATAGTCTTCAACGGTAATCACCATTCGCCGGAGTTTTAGATTTTTGGGACGGAGAATGCGGTTTAAGTCGTCTTGGGCTTCCAGATTTTCGGGATCGACCATGGCCACCAGCACCGATGGCGGATCGGCCTCTTCATTGGTAGAAAGAGGAACAAGCCGATGACGACGGCAGGTGTCTACCGGAATCAGACTGTCGATAAGATGAGTGACTTTGTCGCCGGCGACTGTCTCCAATTCTGGATCGAGGGACTCTACTCCATAGAGAATCTTAAGTTCGAATAGCTGCTGCTTCTTATACTGACGCAGCAGTTCAGGCGAGAGCTGCTGTCCTGTGAGGGCCTCTAAAATGTCTGTGAGAGCACGCCCAGTCTTACGGCTTTCGGCAAGCGCCTTCTGCATCTGGTCGCCATCAACATAGCCCCCTTGAATTAACTTGTTTCCAAAGGGAGAGAAGTGCCGTTGGAGAACGAGTGCCTTACGTGATGAGGAGTTGGTCATGGTCAGTTGGGAAAAGTCCTGTAGAAAGTATGCCCAAAACTTGAAGATTGCTTCACACGGGTGATCAAACTACCCGGTCGGCGGCTGCCATTTGCCCCGATAATAGCGGTTCTATGGCAAGTTCGTGTGTTTGTCTATGTACAAAATGAACTTCTGCTGGAGCGCGATCGCAGCAAAAAGCCTGTTTTAAAACATTGGGCTAACAGCGATCCGGAGACTTGCAACATAACTTAACCATAGGCGCTGCGCATACAGCAGGAGCCATCAGCCATAGCAGCGCTACCACGACGCATTCAGCTAGAGTTTTGCCGATAGTACTGGATGTTATTTCCTGGTTTGGATAGACTACAGCATTAGGTGTTAAAGAAACGAAGAACTAGCGCTAGATTGTCAGCAGGTCGCAAACGCAATGATTGATGAAGTAAATCCTAATAACGAGTCCCAGGCTCCAGAAAACCCAGATGCAGCTTCAATTGAAGAGCTTGATGCGGATGTTGCCGATATGGAAATTGATTTCG
This sequence comes from Cyanobacteria bacterium P01_H01_bin.119, assembly GCA_039177155.1. Classification (GTDB taxonomy): domain Bacteria; phylum Cyanobacteriota; class Cyanobacteriia; order Phormidesmidales; family Phormidesmidaceae; genus JBCBZT01. Next base: position 7,145 of record JBCDFX010000051.1, on the reverse strand, counting down.
GGCAGGGTTTTTCGGCCCCAGGAGCAGCTGAAGCCGACTCTCCGTCTGGTGACTCTCTTTCTAATCAGCAGGCTGATTCGGACGTAGCACAGGAGATGGAGTCAACTACGGTGGGTAATGCCGCTGGCCTGATTGAAGATTTAGAGCGTCAGATGGTGGGGCTTAAGGCCCAACTGGAGGATCGCACAGGTCAGTATGTCCGAATTGCGGCAGATTTTGAAAATTTCCGTAAGCGAACCGGTAAAGAGAAGCAGGATATGGAGCTGCAGATTAAATGCACCACCATTAGTGAACTGCTGCCTGTTGTCGATAATTTTGAGCGGGCGCGATCGCAGATTAAGCCCCAGACTGAGCAAGAAGCCACAATCCATAAGAGCTATCAGGGTGTGTACAAACAGCTGGTCGATTGCCTAAAGCGCCTCGGCGTTGCGCCTATGCGATCTGAAGGACAGCCTTTTGATCCGATGCTGCATGAGGCGGTGATGCGAGAGCCTACTGAAGAATATCCCGAGGACACTGTTATTGAGGAGCTAGTCAGGGGGTATCTTTTAGGTGAACGGGTGCTGCGCCACGCCATGGTTAAAGTCTCGGCCGCACCTGAGCCCCAGGAAGAAGGAGCGATCGCACCTGAGCCAGAGGCTCAATAGTACCTGAGCCAGAGGCTCAATAGTATTTAACCAGCCTGAGTTTCCAGCAAGTACAACACGAGCTAAGCGCCATGGGAAAAGTTATCGGTATTGATCTGGGCACAACAAATAGCTGCGTAGCCGTGTTGGAGGGGGGGCAGCCGGTCGTTATCTCCAACGCCGAAGGAGGGCGCACGACCCCCAGCATCGTAGGCTTTGGTAAGTCTGGGGAGCGCTTGGTCGGCCAGCTTGCTAAGCGCCAAGCGGTCACCAATGCTGAAAATACGGTATTCAGCATCAAGCGATTTATCGGTCGGCGCTGGGAGGATACAGAGCAAGAGCGATCGCGGGTATCGTACACCTGCGTCAAGGGTCGCGATAACACCGTAGATGTGCAAATCCGCAGCAAAAATTACACGCCCCAAGAAATTTCGGCGATGACGCTGCAAAAGCTAAAGCAGGACGCGGAGGCATATCTAGGCGAAGACGTGACCCAAGCCGTTATTACGGTACCCGCGTACTTTACCGATGCCCAGCGACAGGCCACTAAGGACGCCGGCACGATTGCAGGCTTAGAAGTTCTGCGCATTATCAATGAGCCGACAGCAGCGTCACTGTCCTATGGTTTGGACAAGCAGGATCAAGATCAAACCGTGCTGGTTTTTGACCTGGGAGGCGGCACCTTTGATGTATCAGTGCTACAGCTTGGAGACGGCGTATTTGAGGTGAAGGCGACCTCCGGAAATAACCACCTCGGCGGCGACGACTTCGACGACTGTATTGTGACGTGGATGATTCAGTGCTTTCGGGAGCAAGAGAGCATCGATCTCTCCCGGGATCGCATGGCGCTGCAGCGGCTGAGAGAGGCGGCTGAGAAGGCCAAAATTGAGCTCTCCAGTATGCCAACAACGCCGATTAACCTGCCGTTTATTACCGCTGATGAGACTGGGCCTAAGCATTTAGAGATGGATCTGACTCGGGCCAAGTTTGAAGAGCTGGCCCAGCCTCTGATTAAAGGCACTTTAGAGCCCGTGGCCCAGGCCATCAAAGATGCAGAACTGACGCCAGATGAAATCGATAAGATTATATTGGTGGGCGGTTCTACTCGGATTCCGGCAGTTCAAAACGCTATTACCCAGTACTTTGGCGGGAAAACCCCCGATCGCTCGGTGAATCCCGATGAAGCCGTGGCGTTGGGCGCTTCGATTCAGGCCGGCGTTTTAGGCGGCGAGGTTAAAGACCTGCTGCTGCTGGATGTGACGCCGCTATCTTTGGGCATTGAAACCCTGGGTGAAGTCTTCACCAAAGTGATTGAGCGAAATACCACTATCCCAACCAGTAAATCTCAAATTTTCTCCACCGCCACTGACGGCCAGACCTCCGTTGAGGTTCATGCCCTGCAGGGAGAGCGGGCGATGGCCAAAGACAATAAGAGCCTGGGTAAGTTTCAGCTTGCCGGCATTCCCCCTGCCCCCCGAGGCGTGCCTCAAATTGAGGTGTCGTTTGAAATTGATGCCGACGGAATTTTGCAAGTGGCGGCCCGCGACAAAGGAACCGGTCGGGAGCAGAGTATTCGAATCACCAATACGGGCGGCCTGAGTTCCGACGAAGTGGATCGGATGCGTCGGGAGGCGGATGAATATGCTGACGAAGATAGCCAGCGGCGATTGCTGGCCGATCTGAAAAATCGGGCTGACACCTTGTTCTACAGCTACGAATCGACCCTGCGCGAGAACGGCGCGCTAATGCCTGATGATATGAAAACGACGGCGGAGGAACAGGATGCCGCCTTACGGTCTGCCATGAGCGATCGCGACATTAGCCCAGACGACTTCCAACTGCGCTTGGATACCTTCCAACAAACGGTATTTGATATTGGGGCGGCCCTCTATCAGCAAACTGGCGAAGAAGAAGACGGCCTTACAGGGGAGGTGCCGCCAACTGACGCACAGACTTACGAAGACAGCATTCCCGATGAAACTGTCGGCATCGATGACGATGTTCTAGGCGTGACAGAGGACAGCGAAGGCGAATTCGACGAAACTATCACGGCCGATTACGAGGCCATTGACTAGACGCTAAGCCGGGCCGACAAAACACTGATGATTGTGCTTTCTATTCTGGCTCAATCTAAGCCATCGTATGGGCCGATTGTGTAGGCTGCCATCGCCCAACCAGTGCAAGATTCATAGCCACAATCTCCCTATCGCTTCTACAATGTTTGAGTGGAGCCGGGCTTTTCAAAATCGCTACTCCTGACAGTTTTCCAGAGGCAACGATTCGGCGAATCGATATTATTAATTCACGTACACTGAAGCTTTAACTTACGCTTTATGGCCCGCGACTATTACGAAATTTTAGGCGTTTCACGCAGCGTAGATCAAGATGAGCTTAAGCGTGCCTATCGGCGGCTAGCCCGAAAATACCACCCCGATGTCAATAAAGAAGACAGCGCTGAAGAGCGATTTAAGGAAATTAATCGGGCTTATGAGGTGCTCTCTGAGCCAGAAACCCGGGGCCGTTACGATCGCTTTGGCGAAGCTGGGGTCAGTGGGGCAGGCGCTGCCGGCTTTCAAGATATGGGCGATATGGGCGGGTTCGCCGATATTTTTGAGAGCTTCTTCAGCGGCTTTTCAGGTGCGGCAGGGCAGTCGGCGCGGCGGCGCGGCCCCGCCCGAGGAGACGATTTACGTTTAGATTTGCGGCTTGATTTCAAAGAGGCTGTCTTCGGCGGCGAAAAAGAAATCAAAATCAATCATCTAGAAACCTGTAGTACCTGCACCGGTTCTGGTGCAAAGCCGGGAACGCGGCCTAAGACTTGTTCGACCTGTGGTGGATCTGGGCAGGTACGGCGAGCAACCCGGACTCCTTTTGGCAGCTTTACTCAGGTTTCTGCCTGCCCGACCTGCAGCGGTACCGGGGAGATGATTGAGGAGCGCTGCGCCACCTGCGGCGGTAGCGGTCACAAAGACGAAACCAAAAAGCTAAAAATCACCATTCCTAAGGGCGTGGACAACGGCACCCGCCTGCGGGTGCAGAACGAAGGGGACGCGGGTAGGCGTGGCGGTCCATCAGGTGACCTCTACGTGTATCTGTTTGTCAATGAAGACGCCAACTTTAAGCGCGACGGCATCAATATCCTATCGAATCTGAAAATTAGCTATCTTCAAGCTATTTTGGGCTGTCGTATCCAGGTGGAAACCGTAGACGGGCCTGAAGAGCTTCAGATTCCGTCTGGAACTCAACCCAACACTGTGCTCACCCTGGAAAATCACGGGGTTCCCCGCTTAGGAAATCCGGTCAGCCGGGGCGACCACCTGATTACGATTTTGATTGAAATTCCGACTCGGATTAAGCCTGATGAGCGTGAACTGTTGGAAAAACTGGCGCAAATTCACGGCGATCGCGTGGGAAAAGGCGGTATTGAAGGTTTCTTAGGGGGGCTGTTTCGCGGATGAGTATGACATCGCACTCGGAGCAGTCAGCCTCCAACCTTGGCGAGACCCATCGCCCCCACCCCGATGCCAGCTTAGATTTGCGCGGTACCCCCTGCCCGCTCAACTTTGTGAGAACTAAGCTAAAGCTGGAGCGTATGGCTGAGGGAGCACTGTTAGAGGTTTGGTTAGATGCTGGGGAACCGATTGAGCAGGTGCCCGATAGCCTGACGATGGCCGGATACCGGGTTGAACAACTGCTGCCTCAGAGCGACTTTTTTGTGGTACAGGTTCGTAAGCCTCCAGAACGGTCGTGACTGACAAGTTGGGCCGACCGGCAGCTGCGCCTCAGACAAACGCCCAGAGCCTGGAGCGTGAGACTGCAGCTGAGTCTCTCGTGGGGACGGTAACGGCGGTTCAGGCCAACTACTACTGGGTCAAGCTGTCAGCCGCCAGTGATTGGGCAGGGGCAGTGCTGCTCTGCACCCGCCGCGCCCGGCTCAAAAAAACGGGTCAGCAGGTGATGGTGGGCGATCGCGTCGTGATTGAAGAACCAGACTGGCAAGGTCAGCGGGGTGCGATCGCCGCGATTTTGCCCCGTTCAACTACGCTGGATCGCCCCCCTGTTGCTAACGCCAGTCAGATCTTGCTGGTCTTTGCCCTGGCCGATCCCCAGCCGGAACCGCTGCAGATGAGCTGGTTTTTGGTTAAGGCTGAGGCAGCCGGACTGCGGGTTGCAGTTGCCCTTAATAAATGCGACCTGGTTGACCCATCGGTGCAAACTGAGTGGAGCGATCGCCTCCAGACTTGGGGGTACGCTCCGCTTTGGCTCAGCGTTTATCAGGGTCAGATTCCGACTGATCTAAATCTAACGCTGCAGCAGCAGACAACAATTGTCTGTGGCCCGTCCGGGGTAGGAAAATCGAGCCTGATTAACGCGCTAATCCCCGATCTGTCCCTGCGGGTGTCGGCGGTTTCTGGCAAACTGGGCCGAGGCCGGCATACGACCCGCCACGTTGAGCTATTTGAGCTACCCAGGGGAGGTCTGTTGGCCGACACGCCAGGGTTTAATCAGCCCGATATCGACTGCGGGCCAGAGGCTCTGGAAAATTACTTTCCTGAAATTCGGCAGCGGCTAAAGCAGCAGCGCTGCCGCTTTAGCGATTGCCTCCACCGAGATGAGCCCGGCTGCGCTGTACGAGGCAGTTGGGAGCGCTATAAGCACTATCTCCAGCTGGTTGAAGACCTTTTATGTCAGCAGGCGGCGCAGCTGTCTGACACTGACGATACGGGCGTGAAATATAAAGTAACAACTGCCGGACAACGGCAGGCTGAGCCCAGGCTCGCGGCCAAAAAGTATCGGCGCATCTCCCGCCGCAGCCGGAATCAGGCGCTGCAAGATTTGTGTCAAGAGATAGTTGACACTGGCGATAATTTAGAAATTTTAGAAGGGTTGAGCTTGGATGATTTGACGTAATTTCTTTGCCATAATTTCTACAGGCAAGCCAAGACCATCCCGCTGTGCAGGATAAGGTTATTTTATGGTCAACCCAGTAAAGGTTCGAACATCAATGGATTTTCGAGCGTCAATAGGTCTCAGAAGCTTGGCACTACCCAAGCTCTCCCGATGGCAAAAAATGCTGCTGCCCGTGGCAACCCTATTGGGGACAGCTTTTCCGGCCCTAGCCCAAGCGCCTCAAAATCCGGTTATTGAAGTCGGCGTTGTGCAGCGCTTTGGTGAAGAGCCGACGGACCAGCTAGAGATTGAACCGCTTTCAGGCGATCGCCTCACCGTCCGCTTTACCACGGGCGGCCAGCCCCAAACCCTAACGACAAATCGTTTGAGGTTGGAGATCGCTCAGATGCCCCTTGAAAAAGCGATGCTGCAGGAACGACTGGTGCTTAGCAGCCATCGGAGCTTTGAGAGCGCAGAAGATAGCGCAAATCAGTGGCGCGATCGCGGCATTGAAACCGAAATCGCCCAGCCCAACGGTTGGGAAGTTTGGGCCAAGCGGGAGGTGTACCAGAGCCCCCTGCTGCGACGGCTGCTGCTGCAAAATCTACGGCAGCAGGGATTTGAACAAGTTTATATGGATACCCACGTCGTAGACCGGGTGCCTAAAACCGCCTTTATTGCCAACGGCTATCGCTACAACCGCGATCGCGTCGTTATTACCAGCGCCAATAGCCGAATCCGGGTCACCACCGGAAGCGGGCAGCGCGATCGCAAACTCTACGGCGGCAGTTTGGAACTCCAGCCTAATGCCTACGGCACCTACACCCTGGTTAACGACGTGCCGATTGAGACCTATTTAAGAGGGGTAGTGCCCCACGAAATTGGCCCTAGCGCCCCCCGCCCCGCCATCGAAGCTCAGGCCGTGCTGGCCCGCACCTATGCCCTGCGCAACCTGCGTCGCTTTGCCATTGACGAGTACCAGCTCTGCGCTGATACCCAATGCCAGGTGTACTGGGGCCTGGGGGGAACGGCGACAGTTGCCGATCAGGCGATTGCAGCGACCCGTGGTCAGGTGGTGACCCACAACAGTGAACTGATTGACGCCCTGTATTCTTCTACTACTGGCGGCGTAACCGCTCGCTTCAGCGACGTATGGAACGGCCCCGATCGGCCTTACTTGCGCTCTGTAGTAGACTCAGTTAGCGGCGTCTGGGATCTAAGCCAGCGTCCCCTGTCAGAAGAGCAGAATGTGCGGGCCTTTCTGTCCTTAGAGAGCGGGTTTAACGAAGAAGACTGGGATTTATTTCGGTGGCGACGGGAGAGCACCCTGGCCGATATCAGCCGAGAACTAAAGGAATATCTGGGAAATCGTCAGCATCCGCTGGCGGGTTTTAGCGCTATGGGAGAGCTGCAGGTTGTGGAGCGCTCCTCCGGCGGACGGGTTCGCCGCCTAGCGATTCAGACCGATCTAGGCATTATTGAGCTAGAAAAAGATGAGATTATCCGCGCCCTCTACGGGCCTCGGAGCCTGCTGTTTTACTTAGACCCCCTATACGAGCCTGTGCCTACGGCGGCAGCGGCAGCTGAGCCTCAGCCAGAGCCTGTTCTCAAAGGCTACGCTTTTGTGGG